>DATEAO010000162.1:0-3602 GCA_035288345.1 Candidatus Methylomirabilota bacterium
CCCCACACTTCGGAGTCAGAGCCCGCCTTGCTGAACCCGAGTGTTTCGGGCGGGGATGTCAGAAGCTGATTCCTCAAGTCTTTGATTGCTTGCACTGGCTCGGGAACGGCCTGGGAGCTCCACCTCTGGTCTTTGGAACGAGTTCGGCTCAAAAGCCAACCGAGGGTGAGGACCGCGACGATAACTATCAGCAGGGTGGTTTTCATACGCATCTCTCAAGGCTTGAACGAGCCCGACGGTGCCGGTAAGAAGCGGGACGGACCGACAGCTTGACCGGCGAGTTAAACCGCTTCACCGTTCCGTTCCTCGCGTACGATCGACGTAGCCTTTCAAGATGCGCTTGAACTCCTCCCCGTTCGCTCGTATCAGCGCCTGGCTGTCCTGGCCGAGTACTGCAGGGTTATCGAGGACGCGGAGCCAGAACTCATACGACTGCCTTCGGCCGGCAAGAAACCCGCGGAATGACGTCGTGTCCTCCCTGTACTCTCCCGCTCGGTCACGATAGACCTTCACCCATTCAAACGCGGGAGCCAGCTCTGCGTTGAGGAAACCCGGGGAGCGCTCGAACGCGGATACATACTCGAGAACCTCACATGCTCCGTCGCCGTCCAAGTCCTCGATCAGGTAGCGGCGAAGTGGCACGCCGTCGTGGTCCGGTGACTCTCGCGCCAGAGTCGTCACAAACGAAGCTGCTCGGGAGGCAGTAGCAGCCGATGGGGGCTGCCACCCCGAGGACGGGGCGCCCGCCGCCACAAGGAGAACGGCCACTGACAGAAGCGCTGCCACCATTGGAGGTCTCCTCGCCGGTCTAACTATGGCTAATCTTGTTCCGTATAAGACCCCAGGCCTTCTGCGGAAAGGGGGGCATTAAGGTGACTATAGGCAAGTCTCCACAGGGGGTGTCAAGCGGAAAGTCAGGGCAGGCGCCTAAAGGACGAAGGTCACTACCAGGCGGACACTCAGCACCAAGCTGGTATCGGAGATGAACCGGAGATCCTTGCGGGAACGGCTAGTCGAGGACGAGGCTCTCGACGCTGTATTCGCCCGATGGGCTCCGCGTATATCGAATGGTGCCCTGGGCGCCTACCCGGGTGTCAGAAAGCGCCAGGGGCTTGCCGGAGGAGTTCACCACGTGTGTGCCAGGTTCGACCTTCAGGGGGATCATGTACTTCGCAATGCCCAGTTTGGCAAGCAAGAGATGTCCTGCCTCGGGATCGATCGCCATGACGACGACCGAATCGAGCTCGGCGCCCTGCGCGACTGTCGTCATGCCGCAGAGGAATACGATCAGTAGCATGCCCAGGAGGAACGCGCGGGAACTCCAGAGAAAACGCTTCATGGGTCCTCCCATCAGCTAGATCTACAAGTCCGGGTTCGCTGCAATGACCTCGGCCGACGGCGCGGGCTCTATGCGGCGCGATACTTCCCACGCCACCATGGCGCGCTTGCGGACGCGCCCCCAGCGGTAGTCGCCAATGATGCCGGTCTCGCGAATGACACGGTGGCAGGGGATGAGATATGCCACCGGGTTCTGCCCGACGGCGCTTCCGACCGCTCGCGCGGCGCGCGGCTGGCCGATCGCCGTCGCGAGTTGCCCGTAGGTCACGAGAGAGCCTGGAGGCACGCGCAGCAGCGCGCGCCACACCCGCACCTGAAACATGCTGCCTGTCACAAACGCGCGGAGGATCGGGCGCTTGCTGTTGCCGCCGGGCCTCTCAAAGATTCTCGATGCGAGGCCTGCTGCGGTCCGATCGCTACGTCTCAAGTGCGCCTCCGGCCAACTGTGGCGCAGCTCTCCAAGCGCGGCATCAGGCCCTTCGTCCTCAACGAAGGCGAGATGACAGATCCCGCGCTCACTCTCCCCGACCAGACAGTCGCCGAACGGCGTCGCGGCAAACCCGAAGAGGATATTCAGTCCGCTACCTCCACTCCTCAGTTCTCCTGGCGACACCGCCTCCAGGCTGACGCACAAGTCGTGCAAGCGCCCGGGCCCAGACAGGCCCGCGTCGAGGGCGGCAGTCAGCACGCTCTGGCCATCACGCAGCAGCGCCTTCGCGTGTTCGAGTGTCAGGCATTGCAGGAAGTCCTTCGGCGTCACGCCCGCCCACGTCGAAAACAAGCGATGGAAATGAAACGGGCTCAACTCCGCTGTTTCTGCCAGCTCATCCAGACCGGGTTGTAGCGTGTGATGCTCGTCCAGATACCGAATGACCCGCGCAATGCGTTCGTAATCGTTCATGTCGCCATCCTACTCCCGCAGACCTTGCCAGTCCACCCGGTTCTTGCTGCAATTTACGGGGTGACCATATGGAATCCCTGATTGCATTTCACCCCCACACACTCGCGGCGGTCTCGGCGATTGTCCGGAGCTTGGCCCGCTGATCCTCAGGCGCGATCGCGTTCCCGACCACGGAGCTAGCGAAGCCACACTGCGGGGAGAGCGCCAGCCGCTCAAGCGGAACGAAGGCGCTTGCCTTTCGGATGCGTCCCACGAGCTCCTCGACTGTCTCTCGGCGAGGTGTCTTCGTCGTCACGAGCCCGAGGACCACAATCTTGTCTTCAGGGACTTGCGTGAGTGGTTCGAAGGTCCCGGAACGCCGGTCGTCGTACTCGAGCAGGAGGCGCTGTGCGTGAATGCGGGGAAAAATGCGCGGAGCCAACCAATCATAGCCGCCAGCAACAAGCCAGCGGCTTGCCTGGTTCCCACGGCAGAGGTGAAAGCCGAACGTCACGTGCGGGTGGTTGCCGATCACCCGGTTGTCGAGTTCGAGCCCGAGCTCGAGCCAGCGATCGGCCGGCCAGCCCCGGCTCTCGTAGAAGCTCCGGTAGCGCGGGTTCATAAGGAGGGGGTACTGCGGTGCATCGAGCTGGATGTAGGTCGCGCCGAGCCGCACGAGCTCTTCGACCTCTTCGCGGAGGATCTCCGCCACATCCCCGAGGAAATCGTCCAGGCGCTCGTACGCCCCGCTTGAGCGACGGGAGTCCCAGAAGCCCGCAAAGAGGCTCGGGCTCGGGAGCGTGACTTTCAAGACCTTGGGTGTTCGGCCTCGCGCGTACGTGAACTCCTCGGCCGAGAGGAACCGCTTTCGCCGAAGCTTTCCCACGACGGCAATCGGCGGCCGCTCAACAACCATCTCCCCGAGCTCTTCGCTTTGCCACCTCCCCCACAGGAACGCGTTCAGGTCCCATTCGCTGAAGCCTTCGACTGCGGCTGTCATCTGGCTCTGAAAAGAGAGCCGGCGCATCTCTCCGTCGGTCACGACGTCGAGCCCGGCCTCTTCCTGGAGTCGTAGCGCCCCGTCAACCGCTCGATCCTCCGCTCGCTTGAACTCGGCGGGCGTCGTTTCACCGCGAGCAAGCTTCTTCTGTGCTTCCAGGAGCTCCGGAGGCCGAAGGAGGCTGCCGACGACATCTGTGTGCGCTTCAATCATGCGCCAACCCCCGTCTCCCTGCATCGGGGAGTTTGGCATGACCATCAGGAATGTAGAAGCAGGCCCCGTCCTGAGCCAAGTCGAAGCCTGCGCTGAGCTGAGTCGAAGCGGGCTCGCCCTGCCCAAAGGGCGCAGCAAGCAGCGCCCCTACACACCCACAATCTGAAGGAT
>DATEAO010000163.1:0-2230 GCA_035288345.1 Candidatus Methylomirabilota bacterium
ACTTGGTTCCACTTGAAACTTTCTTTGCCCCTCAATCGTAATTCAACGTGGGAGCTAGTGCGAACCAGGGGGTGTCCTAATGGAACGAAGCCTGTTCGGAGAGGTCCATCGTGGAAGCGCTTTCGATCGCTGCGGCTGCGCGCACAGCGGCGGGGGCGGAGGCAAGGAAGCCAAACGCGACGCGCCAGGGATGCTCGTGCGGCCCCCGATCGTCTTGCTTGGCGCAATCGCGATCGGCTTGGCGCTTCAAGCGTTCTGGCGGGTGACGTTCGTTCCGGGAGGATTGAGCGCGATCATCGGAGCGCCTCTCGTCGGGTTGAGTCTGATTCTCCTCGCGCTCTCGGTGAGGAAGTTTCGAGCAGCCGGCACCGGGATTCGTGCCCACCAGCCGACCACCCTGATCGTTACAAGCGGACCCTATCGCTTCAGCCGGAACCCTATCTACCTCTCGTTCGCGCTGCTGCAGATCGGCCTGGCGATCTGGGTGAACACCGCCTGGCTCCTGGCCACGCTGGTCCCGTTGCTCGCGATCATCCGCTACGGGGTGATCAGCAGGGAAGAAGCTTATCTGGAGCGGAAGTTCGGAGAGGAGTACATGCGATACAAGCGCTCAGCGAGGCGCTGGCTCTAGCAGGCCGCTGGAAAAGGCCCATCTGCCTTCGTTGGCTTCGTCGCTCGTCGTTACAACGTACATCTCAGTACGTCTCACTCCTCGCTTCCTCGCCGCCTTGCATCTGGACCTTTTTGAGCAGCCTGCAGATACGCGGTGTTTTTTAGGACCCTGCTAATGATTTTGGGGTGGGCCGCGTAGTGGGTGTTGACATTCTGTCGGTCAGTCTGCTAGGGTGAGGCCGTCATTTTTTGAGGAGCCTGAGTGTTCCCTCTATGAGGGACGAACAGGGAAGGCGGTGCGAATCCGCCGCGACCCCGTCACTGTAATCGGGGACGAAACCCACAGAAACCACTAGCCCGGATAATACCGGGCCGGGAAGGTGTGGGGAGTAGGAGGATCCGAGAGCCAGGAGACCTGCCCGGGCTCATTCTCACGCAACCGGTCTTCGCGGGAGGGCTCGGGTGAGCTGGTTTGTTCCTTCATCAACCCAAGACGGGTTGAGTTCTCTATTCGCTCAGAAGGTCCTCGCCGTCCTCCTGTCGGACCCCGTCCTGTCCTCGTCCACTCTCGTTTCCCGCATCGAACAAGTCCATGAGTGAGCCTCGGTCCACCCTGATTCTCGGCGGCGCTCGAAGCGGGAAGAGCCGGTACGCGATCGAGCAGGCGCTGGCGACCGGCGGCCGCGTCGCGTTCATCGCGACGGCTGAGGCGCTCGACGCGGAGATGGCGAGGAGGATCGCCCACCATCGTCGAGAGCGCCCCGCGCACTGGGTCACGGTTGAAGCGCCGACTGATCTCGTGGGCGCTGTTCAGGACCTCACCAGCCGCGTGGACACGCTGATCATTGATTGCCTCACGATCTGGGTGGCGAACCGCTGTCAGCGCGAGAGCGCGGACGACGCGCTCCTGGCCGATGCGGATGCGCTCGCCGATCTCGTCAAAGCTCGCAGGGTCACCATGCTCCTCGTCTCCAATGAGGTGGGGCAGGGGGTCCACCCTGAGACGGAGCTCGGGCTTCGCTTCAGAGATCTTCTCGGTGTGGTGAACCAGCGCGTCGCGGCCGCTGCCGATCAAGTGGTTCTCATGGTGGCTGGTCTGCCAGTCACAGCAAAGGGGGTGTGATGTGGATCGACTCAAAGCCTGCCTTGACGCAATAGCCGCGCCAGATCAGAACCTGAGTCTCGCGGCCAACGAGCGCCTGGATCAGCTCACCAAGCCGGTCGGAAGTCTCGGGCGTCTTGAAGAGCTGGCTCGAACGATTGTGGAGATCACGGGGAAGCCGATCCCGGCGGTCCACAACCCCGCGATCTTCACACTGGCGGCCGATCATGGCGTCGTCGGCGAGGGCGTCAGCGCGTACCCGCAGGTGGTGACCGCTCAGATGGTGGAGAACTTCCTGCGCGGAGGCGCGGCGGTGAACGTCCTTGCGCGGCAGGCGGGCGCTCGCGTGATCGTGGCGGATTTTGGTGTGGCGTCCCCGCTGCCGCCCCATCCGCTGCTTGTTGTGAAGAAGATCGGAAATGGGACGCGGAACCTCACCCGCGAGGCGGCGATGACCCGCGAGCAGGCCGTCACGGCGATTGAGTCGGGCATGGAGCTGGTGGAACACGAGCTCCC
>DATEAO010000164.1:0-3457 GCA_035288345.1 Candidatus Methylomirabilota bacterium
CCCCGCCGGTAAGTCAAGACGGGCTGGTGACGCGCAGGTATTTGGAGATAAGGGCAAGGTCACTAAGCTAACGATGGCGTGGCGGGTTCTTGGCAACGAGATGGGCATTGGGAACGCCATCGGTAGAGGCGATTTGCCCGATTAGCCGCGCTTGCTCAATCGGGCAGCGTCGTTCTCACGGCTGCCGACACGGCAACTTCAACCCTCCATATCCTCCTTCCCCGAGGAAGGCAGACTACGCCTGTCTAGTAGTCAGATTGGCGTGATTCAGTGGACAGCTTGGCGCGACGGCGAGAGAATACATCGCAAGCTTTCTCTAACCGGCCGACCTAAGGCCGCTACCAACTCCTCGGCAGTCACCACCGCGTAATGATCCTCTACCACTACCACCAGGGCCGGCCCTCCCAGCCGGTGGTACAAGGCGCGCCGCAACCGCCGGATACCATAGCCCGCTAGACTACGGCCTGCTGCCTGGCGGTAGAGCGCCGTCACCTGCTGCGCCAGAAGCGTGAAGCCTACCCGCGCCCGCACTATCGCTTCACTTCGTCCCCACGGATAGCGCTCCAACAGCCAGCCCTCCTTAAGCTCGTTGAACCCGGCATTCTCCTGCCACCAGCGAGGCCGATAGGCCTCGTACGCTTGCCAACCATCGGGCCACTCCTGCGTGCTCACCAGGGCCATCAGTTCCTTGTCTTTCGGCACCGCTGGCTGAAGCTGCCGAACCAAGCTCACGAACAGGCCCGGTTCGGCTACCCCTAACTCTTGGGCCTTCGCCATGTAGCTGTCCCACTCCGTCAACTGGCCGGCACACGCTACCTCGACCTTGCGCGTCTCTTTGTGCCCGTTGAGCACTCTTGTTTGCCGCCTCTCCTTCCACTGATCCCCTTCCAACCGGACGATGCTCAACGCCTCCTTACACAGCAGGCGATCCTCCGGCAGCGCAAACAGCCCAACAATCCCTTTGCTCTGCAACCAGGCCAATAGCGGCCCATCGGCGTAGAGGCCGTCCCCTATTAGGGACTCAATGGCCCCTTCTCCGGCCACCTTGCGCACTCGCTCCACCAGCCGCCGAGTTACTGCAGCTTCTTTACCCTTTTCCGAGGCCTCGCCAGTGAGAAACTCCCAGACTAAGGGCACTAACCCACCACCCGTTAACGCCGACAGGACCACTAGCCGCTCGCCATCTCCTAGCCCACTCCCATCCACTACCATCTTCTTGCTGCGAATCAGCCGCCTGCGATACAGCACCTCCAAACGTCGTTCTTGCAGGTCGATCCAGTCCTTCTCGGTGAGCCGGGCCAATTCATCCCGCAATGTATCGGGATGGATCGGCACGGACTGCTCGGTCTTCCCCTTATGGCACCGATGTCGTCGCGAAACTCCCTCACGCAGGGCTACGGGGGCGTAGCCTAACTCCAGCAGGATCGCTGGCTCGTCGAATAGCACCCTAGCACTGCCATCGAGCGAGCCATCAGCGAGAAACGGAAGGACTGACGCGGTGTGTAGTAGCAGCGGATCAGGGATGCCTTCTCGCTGCCGCTTGACGACGAGCGCATCCAACATCTCAAAGGTTCCCAGTTCGATACTCAAGGCCACCAACTCTTCAAGCGCCCCATTGCCCCGGGGAGCAATCGTGTGGATCGGACGACCCTCTTTCAGACGCTGTAGGATAGTGCGCTTATCCTGCCGAACCCACATCCCATCCACCCCCACCACCGAACTTCGTCCCGAACCATATCACAACCGAGCCCACCCACGCAAGCTCGACAGCGACGTGTTCAGACTGGGGGCAATGCGGCTTGGATTCAGCCAAGGGCGTTTCCCAAACGGCTGAGATTCTTCGCTGCGGCTCAGAATGACGCGAGGCTCGTCCCCCGATCTGAACATCTACAGCAACCACGATCTACATAGCATACATACAGCATAGCTTAATTACGGTTGCATGCTCTTATCTCCAAATACCTGGTAGTACTAGGAGAATGCTGAAAAAGTCTTGTATGTCTGGCTGGTTTTGGAGTGGAAGGTCGTGGTGTTGCCAAGCGGCTGGCAAAAAAGGGCTGTTCGGTGTATAATGTGCATACTACCTAGCGCTTGAAGGAATGCATTGCTCGTAGGAGGTTGGTATGCTCGGACGCCGTGACCCTCAAGAGAGCTTTTTTGAAGCCCAATTCTGGCCTCACCGGGTGGCTGAGGACTCCATCTACGGCCGGATGGCCGCGGTCAAGGATGTGCTTTTCAAGGACGATCACTTGGCCAAGATGTACTGTCCCGATAACGGTCGCCCGAGTATACCTCCCTCGTTGCAGTGTGGGGTCATCCTGCTGGAGTTTCACGATGACGTAGGCGATGGCGAAGCTGTGGAAAGAACGCAGTACGATCTGCGCTGGAAAGTGGCCCTGGGTCTTCCGCTGGATTTCCCTGGCTTCGATCCGTCGTCGCTGGTGAACTTTCGCAAGCGGCTCTTGAAGCACGGCGAGGAACGCTACGCTTTTGAGCGCTTTCTGAAGGTAGCCCGGGAGGCGGGCTTTCTGCCGGACAAGTTGCGCCAGGTGATGGACTCGACCCCAATGAAGGGGGCTGGAGCGACGCAGGATACGTACACGCTGCTGCGCAAAGGCATTCGGCGGCTGCTCAAGGCTATGGGCTTTGCGGTGCCGGAGAAGCGGCGGGGACTACAGGCGAACCTGCAAGGTTATGTGGACAGCGACAAGAAGGCGGAGATCGATTGGTCGGACCCCAAGGCGAGGGCGAAGGAGTTGAAGGTACTGGTCCAGGATGCAGAGGCGGCTCTGGATCTGGCGGTAGAGTATGCTGATGATCGAGAAGTGCGATTGGTAGGCTGGCTCATGACGAAGATACTGGGCGACGACGTAGAGATTGGCGAGGATGGGGAGCCTAAGTTGGGTCAGGGGGTGGCTCGGGATCGGATGATCAGTTGGACGGACCCGGAAATGCGTCACGGGCGCAAAAGCTCATCGCAGCGCTGGGACGGGGACAAGGTACAGGTGGCGGAGGAGCCGGAGACAGAACTGATCACCGAGATTGACGTTGTGGATGCCAGCGCTGGCGACGGGGTGAGTCTGCTCCCGATGGTCCGGAGCGTGGAGGAGCACCTTGAGGTCAAAGTTGAGGGTGCGACGGGAGATACGGCATACGGGAGTGTGGAGAACCGAGTGAAGTGTGCGGAACAGGGGATCGATTTAGTTTCGCCGGTGTCCGCAGCCCCTGACCCGGAGGTGGCCAAATCGGCCTTCCAGATCGACGAGGTGGCAGGTAAGGCGACCTGTCCGCAGGGGCAGACGAGCACAGTCGTTCGCGAGGTGAAGGACGACGCGGGGTGGAAGGTGAAGCAGTTCGTCTTCGAGCGAGAGGTGTGTGTTGCCTGTCCGTTATTCCAGCGCTGTGTTAGGAGCAAGACGAGCGGGCGGACGGTGACGTTGAAATATCACGAGGATGT
>DATEAO010000165.1:0-3910 GCA_035288345.1 Candidatus Methylomirabilota bacterium
GGACTCCTCCCGCCGATAGATCCTGAGCGTGGTGAGATCAGGAAGCCGGGACTGGTCAGCGCGCTTCGATGGGTTGGTCCAGGACAGAACGACGTGACGCCCTTCGACGGCTCCTGTGAGGTCCGAGATCACCTGAGGCAGTCTTTGTTCAGGAGGAACCGGCGGTCCTTCTTTCCCGCACGCGGCGAGTGCGAGCGTTGCGACCAGAAGAGCCACGACTCGTTTCATCACGGCAGCTCGTACTCTTCACTCTTCACGCTTCACCCTTCACGTCTCTGCAAGCAACTCTTTGGCCTCGGCGAGCGCCTTTCGGACCGCGTCAGGACCGGTGCCGCCGTAGATGTTGCGCGCGGCGAGCGAGGCTTCGAGCGTCACCGCTTCCTTCACATCAGTCTCAAAGAACGACGAGAAGTTCTTGAGCGTTTCCAGCGGAAGCTCTTCAAGGCTTCGCTTCGTCTCAAGGGCGTGACGGACCACTCGGCCGACGACCTCGTGGGCCTCGCGGAACGGAAGCCCCTTCTTCACCAGATAGTCCGCCAGATCAGTTGCAGTAGAGAAATTCCCTGCCGCGGCCTCACGGCAGCGCTCGGCGTTGACCTTGAGCGTTCTCAGCAGTGGCGGGAGAACCGTCGCAATGGCCTCGATGGTGTCGACGCTGTCGAAGAGGGGCGGCTTATCCTCCTGCATGTCGGAGTTGTACGCGAGTGGGAGCCCCTTCATGGTCGTGAGGAGCGCCACCAGGTTCCCGTAGAGCCGGCCGCACTTTCCCCTGATCAGCTCCAGCACGTCAGGGTTCTTCTTCTGCGGCATCATCGAGGATCCGGTGGCAAAGCGATCGTCGATCTCCACGAACCCGAACTCGGCAGAGGCCCAGAGCGCGAGATCCGTGGCGAGACGGGACCAGTGCATTCCGGCGATCGCACACGCGGCCAGGAGCTCCGCGCAGTAGTCGCGATCGCTCACCGCGTCGAGGCTGTTCGGGCTCGGCGCTCGAAAGCCCAGCTCTTTGGCAAGGGCATGGCGGTCGATCGGGTACGCGCTGCCCGCGAGCGCGCCTGACCCGAGCGGCATGATCTCCAGGCGCTTCCCGAGATCGCCGAACCGCTCGCGGTCGCGTTGAACCATGAAGACATACGCGAGCAGATGGTGAGAAAGGAGAATGGGCTGCGCGAGCTGGAGGTGGGTGTAGCCCGGAAGCGGAACCCCGAGCCACTCCTCGGCGCGCTCCACGAGCGCAGCCTGGACCTCTCTGAGCCCTCGGTCAATCTGGACCACCACGTCCCTGAGGTAGAGGCGTTCATCCAGCGCGATCTGGTCGTTTCTCGACCGACCGGTGTGAAGCTTCCCACCCACAGGCCCGATTGTTTCCACCAGCCGCCGCTCGATGTTCATGTGGATGTCCTCGAGCTCGGGGCGGAACGGGAATGTCCCTGACTCCAGCTCGTGACGGATCTCCGCGAGCCCCTTGAGGATCATCTGAAGCTCGCTCTCCGTGAGCAGTGAGGCGCGGCCAAGCGCTTTGGCCCAGGCTTCCGAGCCTTGAAGGTCGTATGGCCAAAGCCGGCGATCCACTGAGAGAGAAGCAGTGAAGCGCTCAGCATCGGGGTGAGGGGTGCTCGAGAATCGGCCGCCCCAGGGCTTCCCGGGCGGCGTGGTGGGCTGAGTCATCTCAAACCCGGCCCGAGCCGTTCTTGGGCATCTCGCCCAGCAGGCGCGCGATCTCCGTCATGATTCGATGCGTCACTTCATCTCTCACGGGGCGGGGGACTTTGTGCGCTCTGCGATACCGGCCGAACGAGAGGGGAGCGCCGAAGTGGACGGAGATGGGATGAGGTCTGGGAATCAGGGAGCTTCCGTTCTTGAGCGCTTCGTATGTTCCCCGAATCGCCGCGGGCACGACCGGGACACCTGACCGGAGCGCGATCAACGCCACGCCGGGCTGGCCGTTGACGAGCCTGCCGTCCAGGCTGAAGGGGCCTTCGGGGAAGATTCCAATCACGCCGCCATCCTCGAGCTTCTTCAGGGCGCGCTTGATCGCGCCAGGGTCGGGGCGCTCCAGATTAATGGAGATCGATCCGACTTGACGATGAAAGTGAGGGTGAATCCAGGTGCACGAATAGACGCTCGGCATCACGAGGAAGCAGATCTTTCGAGGCAGCGCGGCGCTCAGGACCACGCCGTCCAAGTAGTTGTGATGATTCGCCGCGACAATGAACGGCCCTCCCGACGGAAGATGATCGAGCCCCCGGAGATCGAAGCTGAAAAGCGTTCGGAGAATCGGTCGGGTCAGGCCACGGATGACGCCGTAGAGGACCCCTTTGGGCTCCCTCGCGGCATGGCCCGTAAAAGGGAGGGGGAATGCCCTGGTGCTCTGAGGCTTTTCCATTGGGGGCACAGGCGTTGGCTCCTCCAGAGGAAGAAATATCCCGCTTGGTTATAGCATTCTCCCTTGTGGCTGACAAGCGTTCATGACATCGCAGGCTTGCCCGCCATCCTGAAGGGGGGGCGGTTGCCCCATCCGAGAGAACTTCGTTATTTGTTGTTTGCGCGCACGAGACGATAGCGCGCGACGGCTGAGTTGTGCTGGTCGATGGTGGTCGAGAAATAATGGTAGCGGTTGTCGATGGAGACGAAGTAGAGGTACTTGACCGGCGCAGGACGCAGCGCCGCTAGGATCGCCGATTTTCCGGGGCTGGCAATGGGGGTCGGAGGAAGGCCCTGGTACCGGTACGTGTTGTAAGGAGAATCAGTAAGCAAGTCCTCCCGAGTCAATGCCTGATAGCCCTTCCCGACCGCGTACTGCACTGTGGGATCGGCCTGAAGAGGCATATTCCTGCGGAGCCGGTTCCAGAACACGCCAGAGATGATCGGATGCTCAGATGGGACGACTGCTTCCCGCTCGATGATCGAGGCCATGGTGAGGAGTTGGTGAAGAGTGACGTTACGACTGTCGGCTTCCGAGATAAGCTCTGACGTCACGACCTCTCTGAGACGCCTGACCATCTTCGCTAGAATCTCCTCGAGGGTCATTCCTTTGAAAAGCTGGTACGTGTCAGGAAAGAGGTACCCCTCCAGACTTGAGGCATCCACATCAAGAGTTTTGAGGATCGCGGGGTCTGTGGAGGCTCTGATGACATCTTCAGCCCGGGCCAATCCCTCGCGTTCCAGGCTCCTGGCGAGGTCGCGAACCATTCCCCCTTCAGGCAGGGTGATATTGTGGGGTTTGACCTTCCCGTTCTCCATGAACTTCAGGATCTGGAGCGTGCTCGCTCCTTGAGGGAATTCATACTCGCCCGCCTTGAGATTCTTCTGGCTTCCCCGAAGAGCGGTAAGCAAAAGGAAGCTTGTTTTACTCGGAATCAGCTGCGCGTCCTTCAACTGCTTGGCGACCTCTACGACAGACAGATGGCGAGAGATTTCCACGACCCTTGGGGCCGCCTGAAGGGCCTGAGTCGGCAGAAAGGCGAGCCACACTTGGACAATGAACGTGACAAATATTGCGCAGAAACCGGCCAAGAGCAGGAACCTTGCGCTCAGTTTTGGCCGAGTCCGTTTAGGAGAGAACTTATATAATCGTGGTCGTTCCATTATGCTTTCCAATCGGCAGATGGCCTTCAGACCTAGACTTTGGTTTGCAAGCCACCGACTTGTCGAACCTTTATTCCTCTAGACCCAAATTTGTGTTATTTTAACAGCCTCTTGGGGAGTGTCAATCAGATAACCCCTCGCTCGAAACCCTGTAATTATGCAAAGTTCTTTCCAGGCCTCACCTGTCAAGCCATTTAAAAATGTTACCCGCGGCTGAATCGTCGCGCCATTTAGGATGTTACTTTCTCCTGCGACCGGCGGGCCTGAGTGCCGACGGAGACTGGGATCCCGAAGCGCTGGGAGAGCGTGTGGATGGTTTGCT
>DATEAO010000166.1:0-4657 GCA_035288345.1 Candidatus Methylomirabilota bacterium
AACTCCCTCACGGGCCCGAGACCGTCGTGGGCGAGCGGGGCGTCACGCTCTCAGGAGGCCAGCGCCAGCGCGTCACCATCGCCAGGGCGTTGATGATGAATCCCGCGCTTCTCATTCTCGATGACGCCTTGTCCGGTGTGGACGCTGAGACTGAAGCGGCGATCCTCGAGCGGCTCGAGCCGATCATGAAGAAACGGACCACGCTGATCATCACGCACCGACTCAGCACGATCCAGAGCGCTGATCTCATCGTGGTGATGGACGACGGCCGCATCGTGGAAACGGGGCGCCATGAAGAGTTGCTCGCTGGACGCGGTCTCTACGCGGAGCTGTGGCACCGTCAGCAATTGCTCTCGGAGCTGGAATCCCTCACCCTGCCCTCTCCCCTGGGGGAGAGGATAAACGGTGAGAGGGGATGACGATGAGCACCATTCACCGGGAAGACGAAGTCCTCGGCAAGGCGTACGACGGCCGCTTGATGCGACGGCTCCTCCGATACGTCCGGTCATACACCGGAGCGGTCGTGGGATCCATCCTGCTGCTCCTGGCGGTCTCAGGGCTCCAGATCCTGCAGCCCTACGTGCTCAAGATCGCGGTCGACGAGCATCTCGGAAAAGGACTGCTCGAAGGACTGGCTGGGATCGCGCTGATCTATCTGGCGCTCCTCGTGGCGGAGTCGGTAGCCCATTTTATTCAACGGTACGTGATGCAACGGACCGGTCAGCAGATCATGTTCGATCTCCGCACGACGGTGTTTCGTCGCTTCGGTCGGCTCCCGCTCTCCCACTTTGACCGGAACCCGGTTGGTCGGCTCATGACGCGCGTGACCACCGACGTCGAGAACTTGAACGAGATGTTCACGCAGGGACTGGTGGCGGTCTTCGGGGACATCGTGAGCGCGGTGGGGATCGTGATCGCGATGCTCCTCTTGGACTTCCGTCTCTCGCTCGTCACCTTCGCGATTCTGCCCGTTGTCCTCGTGGTCGCCCAGGTCTTTCGGACCCATGCCCGAGAGGCGTATCGACTGGTCCGCACCAAGCTCGCGGTCATCAATGCGTTCCTGCAGGAGAGCATCTCGGGGATGCGCATCATTCAGCTCTTCTCTCACGAAGAGCGGAGCAATCGAGCCTTTGAGCGAATCAACCGCGAGTACCGGGGCGCGTCGCTCCGGACCATGTTGTACTTTTCCCTGTTCTATCCCGGCGTGGAGTTGATCGCGGCGATCGCGCTCGCGCTCATCCTCTGGTATGGAGGCGGGCAGGTTGTGCAGGGCGCCTTGAGCCTCGGCACCCTGATCGCGTTCATCCTGTATGCGGAGCGCTTCTTTGCGCCGATCAGAGACCTCAGCGAGAAGTACAACATCATGCAGGCCGCAATGGCCTCTTCGGAGCGGATCTTCGAGCTGCTCGATACGCCGGAGGAGGCCGGAGTGAGACAGACGGGCGGGCGTCGCGTCGAGCGGCTGCGTGGCGCGCTCGAATTTCGCCATGTCAACTTCTCCTATACGCGGGGTGACGAGGTGCTCAAAGACGTCTCCTTCCTCATTGCGCCGGGTGAGAAGGTCGCGCTTGTTGGCGCCACTGGAGCGGGGAAGAGCACGATCGCCGGGCTGGTGAACCGCCTCTACGAGCCGACGGGCGGCCAGATCCTATTGGACGGGGTCGATGTGCGTGAGTACGAGCTGAGCTCGCTCAGGCGACGGATCGGCCTGGTGCTGCAGGAGCCGTTTCTCTTTTCCGGAAGTGTGGAGGAGAACATCAGTTTGGGAAAGGCTGAGATCGAGGAAGAGCAGATCGAGTGGGCGGTGCGGCTTACCGGCGCTGACCACTTCGTCGAGCGCCTGCCGGCCCGATACAAAGAGGCGGTGCGCGAGCGGGGCGTGGCCCTCTCAGTCGGCGAGCGCCAGCTCCTTTCCTTCGCTCGTGTGCTCGCGTACGACCCGGACATCCTCATCCTGGACGAGGCCACGTCCAGCGTGGACGCCGAGTCGGAGGCGGCGATTCAACGCGCCATCGCGTCGGTCACAGAAGGGCGGACGTGCCTCATCATTGCCCACCGCCTTTCCACCATCCGCGGAGCGGACCGGATCCTGGTGCTCCATCACGGCGAGCTTTGCGAGGAGGGCACGCATGCCTCTCTCATCCAGCAGCGCGGCATCTATGCCCGCCTGTACGAGCTGCAGTTCAACGGCCGCCAGCCGTGCCGATAAGCATCGCATCGCTTCGTTCTCGGTCGCCGGGCATCCTCAACGTACAACCGCGTACGCCTGCGGTGCCCGGCTCCCTCGGGCCTCGCGCTGCTCGCTTCTCCTCACGGCCGGCGTTCTCGCGCGCCGTGCCGATAAGCTTCGCATCTCTTCGTTCTCGGTCGTCGGAACCCCTCAACGTATACCGCATACGCCTCGGGGTTCCTCCTCCCTCGGGCCTCGATCTGCTCGCTTCTCGCCACGGCGCGAGTAGAGATCAAAAACAAAGGCTCACAGAAACGTGCAGACTTGTGGCGAACAGGCAGCGTGGCGCCGGGCCGATATGCGTTGCCTCATGGCATTCGCTTCGGATGTCAGATCACAGATGTCTGATGTTTCGGGCAACCGACATCCGAAATCCGACATCCGACATCTCGGAACCATGCTAGTCGTGAGATGCGCCCAACCCGCCGGGAATGTTGAACAGCTCCCTTTGGAGGCCGTGCCGGAGCTTCTCAAGAAGGGCGAGAGCGCCCTCTGGTTTGACCTTGAGCGGCCTACTGAATCGGAGCTGGAATTTCTGGAGAAACAGCTCCAGATCCATCCGCTCACGCTGGAGGACATCGTCAAGCAGAATCAGCGGCCCAAGATCGAGTCCTTTACCGATTACGTCTACCTTTCGATTCACCCGCTGATCAGAACCAACGGGCTGGAGATCGAGCCGGGTGAGGTGGACCTTCTTCTGGGGCGCAACTGGCTCGTCATGGTTCGTTCTGGGCCTGTCCCCGGTGTCGTAGAAAGGTCCGGGCTGAACGAAAGACTGAGTCTGGCGCTTCCTCGTGGGGTTGACTTCCTTCTCTACACGATCGTTGACTTGATCGTTGATAGCTACTTCCCGCTGGTAGATCAGATTGACGACGAGATCGATGCCCTCGAGGATAAACTGCTCGGGCCCGCGGAGCCGGCGGACATGAACCGGCTTCTGACCCTGAAGCGCTCGTTGGTCCATATCCGGCGCGCCGTCGGGCCGCAGCGCGAAGTCTTTAATCAATTGACTCGCCACGACTTTCCATTCGTCCGCCCGGAGTGTACGGTATATTTTCGTGATGTCTACGACCATCTGATCCGGATCACCGAGGAGCTCGACAGCCTTCGAGATCTCTTGTCTGGAGCTTTAGAAGTTCATCTCTCCTCGATCTCCAACCAGCTCAACGTGACGATGAAGCGCCTGACCGCGTGGGGGACGATCTTTATCATCCTGGCCACGATCGCGGGGATCTACGGCATGAACTTCAAATTCATGCCGGAGCTGGAGTGGCGCTATGGCTATCCCGCTGCGGTAGCGTTCATGGCCGCCATCACGGCGGGACTCTACTGGTACTTCAAGCGGAAGGACTACCTCTAAGTGATGGATGCGCTTCAAAAGAAGTTCCTCGCCATCGCGACTTTCGGCTTCGATTTGCTCCAGGCGATCGCGGCAGTGCTGGGGATGCTCGCCGTCCTCGTCCTCGTCGTCGCTATTCTTCGGTCGATCCGGAGCGTGACGGTGGGGCGGGCGACGCTGGTGGTTCCGTTCCGGGGCACGGAGAAGCTTGGGGTGTGGGTCAGCGGGATTCTGGCCCAGCAATTGGACGAGGTCGAAAGGGTGTGGCAGGCATTAAGCCAGCGCGTCCGGTCTGAGCGAGAGCCGGGGGCCTCAGGCGGGAGCCCCATGTTGGTGGACCTCGGACGCAGCAAGCCCGATACCACGCTGGATCAAGAGCAGGACCGTCTCATCTCTTCGGACCCCATGGAGGGGCAAGCGATCGGGCGCATCAACCTGGGACCGATCAGCTTCTCTCCTGAAAGCATTTTTATCCTCTCGTACCAGGTGCGCACCGTCCTCGCCCGGAGAACCATTCGTGGCGCGGTCGATCAGTTCGGGGACACCGTTCGCCTTTCCACGACCTTCACGAGTCGGAAGGGGCCGGTCACCACCGTGTTGGTGCGGCGAGTGACGCCATCATCGCAGTTGATGGACCTCATCGATGACATGGCCTTCCAGATTGCCAAGCACCGACTCGGACTGAAAAGTGAGGCGAAGACTTGGGGCGGATATCGCGCATTCATGGAGGGATACGCGCACCACCTCCGGTATGAGCGCACCGGCGACTCGTCTGAGCAGGACATTGCGATTCAGTGGTACGAGCGGTCCGTGGCTCTCGAGCCAGAGTATCATCTTGGTCATTACAACCTGGGCGCCCTGCTGTACGGTCGCTACACCGCGGCAGACAACGCGCAGGCCATCGAACATCTCCGCTTTGCCTCAAGCAGTGTTCAGGCGATGCTGAGAGCCATGGCACTTGGCGTCCTGGCTCGAGCCTATTGCCAGGAGACCTGGCGGTACGGCCATGAAGAAGAGCCGTGGCTCTCGCTGGCTGAGGAAGCCAGCTACAAGGCCGTGCAGATCGACCCCAACCTGAAGGAAACGTG
>DATEAO010000167.1:0-2430 GCA_035288345.1 Candidatus Methylomirabilota bacterium
GCGCAGCAGTTTTACCTGGACGAGCTCGCCGGCTGCCGCGTGGTCGAGCAGGCGAGCGGGCGGGAGCTCGGCCGGGTACGCGAGCTCGTGGCGACCGGCGGCACGGCGCTGCTCGCGGTCGAGACGCCCGGAGGCAAAGAGTTGCTGATTCCCTTTGCCGAGGAGTATTGTTCCCGCATCGCCCCGGCGGAGAAACTCATCGAAGTAGTATTGCCCGAAGGCCTGCGGGACTTGAACGAATAGGAAAAGGGCAGACAAGAGTGTCTGCCCCACCAACTTGACTAGTAGGACAGACATTCATGTCTGTCTGCTAGGCTGTTTGTTTGGTCGTCATTCTGAGCGGAGCCCTTCGCGAGGGAGCCCTTCAGGATAACGTTGCAGGGCGCAGCGAAGAATCTCGTCGTTGCCGCCGGCACAGCTTGAGATCCTTCGGCCTCCGGCCTCAGGATGACAGAGAGGGCGTAACATAAGCGAGTTCAGTGGGACAGACATTCATGTCTGTCTGGCAAGGCCATGAAGAACAAGATCGCTAAGACCGACGAAGAGTGGAAGCGGCAACTGACGCCGGAGCAGTACCACGTCACGCGCCGCCAGGGCACCGAGCCGCCCTTCTCGGGCGAGTACTACGACTGCCACGACCCGGGGATGTACAAGTGCGTCGGCTGCGGGGCGGAGCTTTTCCGGTCGGAGGAGAAGTTCGACTCCGGGAGCGGCTGGCCGAGCTTCTGGGCGCCGGCGGTGGAAGAGAACGTCGACACCACCATGGATTCGAGCCACGGGATGCAGCGCGTCGAAGCCCAGTGCGCGCAGTGCGGCGCCAACCTCGGCCACGTCTTCCCCGACGGCCCCGCGCCCACCGGCCAGCGCTACTGCATCAACTCCGCCGCCCTCAAGCTGGCAAGGAAGAGATAATTGCAGAATCATGCAATAATGGGTCGATGCTGCGAGCCTTGAGGCGCAAGACCGTCTGGATTGCCGCTGGCAGCCTGCTCGTACTAGTCCTTACTCCCCTTGGATCCAAGTCCAAGGACAAGATTCGTGTCCTTCCTGAAATCGCGCGCTATGACCTGCGAACCATTCTTGGTGAGATGCACGCTTCACTTCCAACGACGATACCGGCACCGCTGTTCGACATTTCTTCGGATCAAGCGCAACTCGCGGTCAACTTCTGCGTTCCTACCCCTGATTCAAAGGCCGGATCCCAAGGTGCGGGATCTGGTGGTCGCGACTGCTACACAGGCCTCATCGACTTGGACAGCCGCAAATTGGCCCGTGTAATCAAGAGCCCCCAACGTACCTCCCTGCGTCCGTTTCTTTTCTTTCGCAAAGATGCGCCTGAACTGGTCTCCGACGGGGGATTGCGCTCGCTGGTTGTTCATGATTCGCGAACGCTTGATGTCCTGTATCGTTTCGACCCTACAGAGCCCCACTCCGAGCGATCTGTTGACTTGCTTCTTTCCCAAGCAGTGCCGTCGCGTGATGTGCGAAATGTGCTGGCAGCCTTCGCCGAGCTGACAGGCCCATCAATAGAAGGTGACGAATGGCTCGGATGGGCCGAAAGGGTCAAACAGGATAGATTCTTCGTATTGGACCTTACAAAGAAAGCTCTCGTGAAAGATTGCGCTGTGGTTAATGAGAATCCTTGGCACTCGATGTCGATAGCTCTTTCCCCAAACGGCCGTATGATTGCTTACGGTCGTGGCGACTTCGGAAAGACGAGCCCCAACTTGGTGGTGCTCGACGTGGACACTTGCAAGTCCATTGCAAAGTGGTCTTTGCCGTGGTGGATAGGAGGAATAGAGTTTGCTCCCGATTCGAAGCATCTTATCGTTACTTGCGGGTGGGCAGGAGCCAAGGCCTTGATGCTCGCCATCTCAGATGGGCAAGTAGTTTTCCGGATCGACAACCCTGGGGAGGGTACTCCTGACTGGTCATTTGCGATTTCCGACAGCGGGCGATGGTTGGCCATCGATAGCACTGTCTACAAGATCGGCGTCTGGGAGCGCTTTTCCGGGTATGGTCACGTTGACAATCTAGGTGTGGACCTTTGGGACCTAAAGTCTAACAAGCTAGTCGGTCGCGCACGCTTCCCCATGAAGAAGGTACGTTCCATTCCCGCTGGGTGGAAGTCAGGTCTCAGGTTCACTTCCGATGAGAAGGCTCTCGCGATGTGGAACTATGACTCGGCGATTGTCTTCTACCAGCTGCCCGATAAGGATAGTCCCCACTAGTCAACGAGGCTGTTGAGTCCAGTGGGGCCGTACCCTGACATGATTTTCGATATCGTCACCATATTTCCGGAGTTCTTCCAGGGGCCGTTCGACCACGGCATCATCCGCCGGACGCGCGAGGACGGCCTGATCGACATCCGCCTGCACGACCTGCGGAACTACACCACCGACAAGCACCGCACCGTGGACGACCGGCCGT
>DATEAO010000168.1:0-3835 GCA_035288345.1 Candidatus Methylomirabilota bacterium
CATCTGAGCTTGAGATCACTTGTGTGTAAGGAAACGCCACTCATAGCAGCTCGCTCATAACAGTTCGTCCGGGTTCCAGAGCCGATTCAAGGCAATGCCGGAGTTGCAATTCTTTCGAGACGTAGTGCTCGCTATCGGCGCGGCCCTCTTGGGAGGCGTCGCAGCGAAACGTCTCGGGCAACCGCCGCTGGTGGGGTACCTGGTCGGCGGCATTCTCATTGGCCCTTACACCCCCGGACCGGTCAGCGAGATTCGCCACGTCGCCACGCTTGCTGATATCGGAATTGTCCTGCTGATGTTCGAGCTGGGGGTGGAGTTTCCCGTGGGCCGCTTGCGCCGCGTCAGGTCGATCGCAATTGCCGGCGGGCTGCTTCAGGTGATATGCACGGGCTTGCTAGCAATAGTGGTGGCGCGCGCCTTGGGTTTTCAGCCGGTCCAGCAGGTGTTCTTTGGAGCCATTCTGTCCCTCTCGAGCACCGTGGTGATCATCAAGCTTCTGCTCGATCTCGGCCAGATGGACACGCCTCACGGCGAGATCGCTGTTGGGATGTCACTGGTCCAGGATTGGTGCTTGGTCACGATGATGGTCCTGCTGCCGGCGTGGGCGATCGCGGAGGAGGCCGTCGCACAGTCACTGCTGATCGCCCTCGGAAAAGCTCTCGCGCTGTTCATCGGCGCGTACTTCGTGGCGCGCCTGTTCTTTCCCGCTTTATTCGCTGCCGTTGCCCGGCTTCGGTCTCGCGAGCTGTTCCTGCTGACCGTGGTGTTGGTGGTGGTTGGTACGACGGTCGGCCTTGCCGCGCTCGGTCTCTCGACTGCTCTGGGCGCGTACCTCGCCGGAGTCGTGGTGAGCCGCTCCCACTATAGCCGGCAGGTGCTGGCTGAGCTGGTTCCGAGCCGCGATCTTTTTGCCGGCCTCTTTTTCGTTTCGGTCGGGATGCTCGTGGATCCGCTCCTGCTCTGGCACTATCCCGGAACAGTCCTGGCGATCCTGGGCGTGATCGTTCTCCTCAAGAGCGGAATTACGGCTCTGATAGTGCGCGGGTTCCGGTACAGCGGAGCGTCATCGATCGTGACGGGGCTCCTGCTCGCGCAGGTGGGGGAGCTGTCGTTTGTGCTGGCGAAGGTCAGTGTGGACCGAGGCTTCATCAGCGGTGACCAGTACGGGTTGCTGCTTGGAGGCGCGCTCGTGTCGATCGTCGTGAACCCGTCGCTTCTCCGTTACGGCGCGCCGTGGCTGCTGCGGCGACTCGGAGCGCCTGCTGAGCCCCGTCCGGTTCCAGAAGGTGTTCACATGGGGGAGCAGCTTGCGAACCACGTCGTGATCTGTGGGGCAGGCCGAGTGGGGAGCGAGCTTGTGACTCAGCTTAAGGTCCAGGGGCTCCCCTTTGTGGTCATCGAGCTGAATCCGATTAGAGTAGACGAGCTTCGGCGCGAGGGGCGGCATTGTCTGTTCGGTGACGCCAGCAACATACACATCCTGAACGCGGCGGGTATCACCCGGGCAAAACTCCTGGCGATCACCCACTACGACACTGCGGCGTCGGAGCGCACCATCCACGAACTGCGGGCGATTCACCCCGCACTCAAGATCATCGCGCGGGCCCACTATCCTAATGACGTCCAGCGGCTCCTGAACGCCGGCGCCTCAGAGGTCGTGATGCCTGAATTCGAGGCAGGAATGGAGTTTGTGCGATGGATATTGGGGCATCTGGGTCTTTCGGTTGAGGAGATCGAAACGATTATCCACGAACGGAGAGATGAGTTCAGGCCGGGCGACTTCAAGCCGGGCAGAGCGGGCGAATAACCGTGCGGGTCACGGGACATCTTCTGGCCCCTGGTCGATGTGGGCTTGATAGAAACGCAGGAGCCGGTCCCGATCGAATTCTGCCAGCTCGTCGATCCAGGTCCAGGCGAGGATGGCCAGGCGTGTGTTGAGCTTCTGATGCGGGGTGATGACGAGTTTCACGTGGCCGTGCTTGGACTTTGGGACACTTCCGTAGGCATCGGCGAGCTGCTGCACGAGCTCTTTGCAGGAGGGTTCACACCGGTAGAGGATAACGATCCCTCCGTGCTCCAGATTGTGGACCCACAACTCGGGAGGAAGCTCTCGGTCGTAGATTCCCCACCGCGCCCACTGGGGCCAGTGCGGGCCGGACGTTGGGGGGGAGTGGCCATACTCGGCCCGGGTTCCAACAGGAATGTGCTGTTGCCCCTCGTCGGGCATCTTGCGCCCCACCCCCGCGTTTTCCGCGTGCGTGACCCAGGCGTGGGCGGCGATCAGGACGGTGAGCGCGCACAGCACCGGCGCGAGGGGTGTTCTTCTTCTGCGCTCCATCAGTACGCACTCCCGTGTGGCGCCGACGGGGCGTGCCCGGACGCCGGCGCTAGGCTTTTCAGATACGCAACCAGATCGATCAACTCACTGGCAGTAAGGCTCTCACGATAATCCGGCATGATGGAGAGCCCGTCCGGGCCAGTGTAGCCTTGGCCTATCACGATGACCGCGTTCGGGTTCAGGATCGATTCGGCGAGGTACTCTGCTGGATGGCGGCCTCCCATCCCTGACAGCTCGGGCCCGGTCGCATCAGGTCCCCTTGGGGCGTGAGGGAACTGCTCGCCCTTCACCTCGTGGCACTTGTAGCATTCGAGCTTGGCAAAGACCTCTCGCCCTTTCTTCTGATCTCCATCAGGGATGGTGAAACTCCACCCGGGCGGCACGCCGCCGTGCTTGTGAAGCTCTTCCATGGTGATTCGGACAGAAGCCTTGGATACTTTCTGCTCAGGCCCCTGTGAGCCGTGCCCGGAATGCTGACCGAGAGATGACCCGGCAACACCCAGAGTGATCACCACGCCCAGCGCGATTCCCGTCGTCATCGTGTGCAGAAGCGCCATGATGTCTCACCTCACGTCTCAGATGATACACGCCGCCGCCGCGCATCGAAACCCCTGACCTCGACGAGGATCGCGCCCGCTGAATCCTCACCGGCTTCCTGGGTCTCAACGCAGGGAACGGGCCGGGACTCCGGCGGTTCCACCGGAGCCCCGGGCTCCAGTCCGGCGTCCTATTTCTTCATCTTCTGGGCCTTCTCAAGCTCCTTGTCGATCATCTCTTCCACATGCTCGGTGTCTTTCATGATCCCTTGCTCGGTTTTGGCATCGACCTTGTGTCCAGCCTTCAACGCATCGAGCATGTCGTGAGCGTGCTTTTCCAGGTGCTCCAAGGCTTCCTGAAGATTCTTGTGCTTGTGTGCCGCAGCAAACGCGGAGGGAACACCCGTGCCTCCCAGACCGAACGCCAGCGTCATGATTGCCACGAGGATCCAAACGGCACTCGTTCGCTTCATGAGGGGTCTCCTTTCAACTCTTCGATCAATTGAAATGGGCCGTTTTCAACGCCATTGCGTCTCACGCCGCTGCTTCTCTCCACCCCCTTCCTGGATACGAGATGTCCATCCGGACAGAAAGACAGGACCCGGCTCCTGAGCCATGCTGGCGCGGTATAGCGCGGCAGCGATCTCAAGAGATCTGAGATCGCGCAGTTGTGAGGCGTTACGTCATCCTGGTAAAAGAGTGTCATGCTTCAGCACCTCCTCCGCGAAACGATTGAGAGAGCGCGTGGTCCACACCGACAACATGAACGACCGTGTCTCAGGTGGAACCCACCGCGGACGATGAGAATCGATCAGGCGGAGAGTAACGGAGGAGCGCGTTCCTTGACGGGGGAAGAACCGAATCTCTGAAGGGCCTTCACCCGGACCGGCGGGGCTGCCTCGGTCGCGCCGTCGGGCGTTGAGACATTTGAATGGTCGACCGGCGTTCCGGTCAGATGCTT
>DATEAO010000169.1:0-17746 GCA_035288345.1 Candidatus Methylomirabilota bacterium
CTGCGAAGACGATGGTGGCTTTCGAATAAGTGTTCCCGGACAATAGTTGCAACGACGAGCAACGAAGCCAACGTAGCAGATGGGCCTTTTTCAACAGCCTGGCAAGGGAGGACATGCACTCATGTTCAAGAGAATCGACCACGTGGAGATCGTCACGGACCAGGCGGATCGAACCGTGGAGTTCTACACCGAGGTGCTGGGGTTCACGGTTAGGTCCCGTGACCGGATCGACGGCTCGTCGCTTGGCGTGCCGATGAACCTTGTGTACCTGGACCTGGGCGGCACGACGGTCGAGCTGATTTCGTACGAGGGCGGGTCCGTCGAGCCCGCCCCTCAAAACGAGCACCTCGGATACCGTCTGATGGCGCTCGAAGTCGACGACATGAAAAAGACGGTGGATTACCTCACGGCGAAGGGGATCGAGATCGTCTGGGGGCCGAAAGTCCGCGAGAAGTACGCGAGAGCGGAGATCCGGGATCCGAACGGCTATCACATCGAGCTGCGCCAGTGGTTCTAGCAGGCTGCTGAAAAAGGCCCACCTGCGGCGTTGGCTTCGTTGCTCGTCGTTGCAACGTACATGTAAGTACGTCTCACTCCTCGCTTCCTCCTGCCTGCCGGCAGGCACGGCGCCGCCTTGCATCTGGACCTTTTTGAGCAGCCTGCGGCTCACACGGGTTTTTCAGCATCCTCCGAGTGAGTCTCTGACCCATCTGAGGCCGCAGCTTATCAAGGGCAGAGCCCTCGCTTCACGAAGAAATCCTCGTCTCAGTGTCGCCACGCTGCCGGCAATAATTCCGCTCTGGCTTTCCGGCGCTGGGAGGCCAAGGGCTCCCTACCAGGCGGTCCGGGCGTGGAGGCCGATTCCGCAGTAGTGACGGTGCGGCTTGGTATAGAATCTCATCGAGGTCTCCTCCTTAAAGAGATTGGGAACTACGAGCATCCTAAACGGCATGCTCGGGAGGGGGCGTCAATGAGTATCAACGCATTCGAGCCGACGGTTGCAAGCGCACTCGCAATTCCCTTGCGGCACTGCCGCTCGGCCGCGGCTCAATGCGAGCGTTGGGCGTCACAGCCGGAGCGTCGATGACATCGGAGGCTTGGTGGCAAAGCACGGAGCTCTGGGCTGCACTGCTTGGTGTTCTGCTTGGATTTGTTCTCGCTGAAGCAAAAGAGGCGTGGGCGCGCCGCTGGCGCAGGAGAGTTCAATGGGGGTGCGTTGAGAGCGGAGATCGAATTCTGCCGGAGGCTGGCGGAGACCTACGTTCGTGATCGAGTCATCGCGCTGCTCTATCGATTACCCACCACGGCATACTCTCAGTCTTTCCCCGTATTGCTTAGTGATGCGGCTGTTGCTGAAACCGAGGTGCAGTCCTTGATGCAGTTCTTCTCTGAGGTCGAGACTCTGAACCGAGGATTGGATTTGGCGCAGACAGCGCGAGAAAGCGGTGACGAGCAAGCGCTCCGGGCCGAATTCGAGCGAAACCTTCTCAAGGCGACGAGGCTGATGCCGCCTGCGGCCGGTGGTGGATGGGCATGTTTGACCGCGAGCGAGCGACGCCCAACCCCCGGTTCGACCGGAGCGTTAGCCAATCTACTGCGCAGCGGGGTGTGGCGCTTAACGGGTGAGGGTGGCATACTGAACTAAAGCTGTATCCCGCGTTGGCGTCCGGCCCGGTGCTGACGGGGCGTTGCCAGGAGGGAGAGGAAGGACCATGTCGAAGGTAGACAAACTCAAAACGGAAATCGAGAGACTTCCCAGGGAGGAGTTTACCGAACTCGTCCGGTGGCTGGCAGAAAAGGATTGGGAGAGGTGGGACGAGGAGATCGAAGCTGACTCTAAGGCTGGGAAGCTGGATTTCCTGATGCGTGAGGCACTCGACGAGAAAGCAAAGGGGACTCTCAAGGACCTGTGAAGCATCGCACAACGGCCCGATTTTGGGCTTGCTATGCGCGTCTTCCAGAAGCTGTCCAGAGAGCGGCCCGACGGCACTTCGATCTCCTGAAAGAAAATCCCGCATACCCGTCACTACACTTCAAAAAGGTTGGCAAGCTGTGGTCCGTGAGGGCTGGGCCTCATCACCGGGCGCTGGCAGTCGAGGATGGGACGGATTTCATCTGGGTTTGGATCGGTCCTCATGACGAGCATGAGCGAATCATCAAGCAACAGGGCTAACGCGTCTGCGGCCCCCGGTTGTCAAGGGCAGAAAAAGTGCCTCTCAGCCGCTCGTGAAATGCCTCATTGATATGAACCTCTCTCCAGTATGGACTACGCTTTGATCGCCACGGCTGGGAAGCTGTTCACTGGTCGGCGGTCGGTGATCCGCATGCCTCTGACCGAACTATTATGGATTGAGCGCGGGCGAACGGGTACGTCGTGTTCACTCATGACCTGGATTTCGGCGCCCTGCTGGCAGCCACGGGGGCCGAAGGCCCCGGCGTCATCCAGATCCGCACTCAGGATGTGACGCCAGCGCACCTGGAAGGAACTGTCGTTGATGCCTTGCGTCAGTACGGGAGCCAGCTTGAAGCCGGCGCTCTGATCACCGTCGACGAAGCGAGAGCGCGGTCCCGCATTCTGCCGCTAGTGCGCTGACGAGGGCATCGAAGGCGCCTACCCCTCCGGCCGAAAGGCAAGAGGTGGAGCCGCTGTCGCTGCGATTCGAGGTTTGTCATCCAGATCGGTCCCAGCCCGGATCCCGAACCCCGGTCCCCGAACCCCGGACTACGATTTGAGGTAGATCCGGATCAGGTTGCCGGAGTGAAAGCGATTCAGGCCCCGAGGGTCGTTCGAGGCGCCGATCGGCGCGTAGCGTCCCGAAAAGAAGCGAACGAACTCCTCGGTGTAGCGGCCGGTGATCGGATCAATCGGCTGACCCCCCTGTTTTCGGAAGCGCTCGAGATTTTTTTGAACCGTTTCCGCGGCGATACGGGCTTGGTCCCCATAGGTTGGGGCAGGGACTGAGAGAATGCCGAACTCACGACCCGGCCCGCCGTTTTCGACTTTACGCAGCGCTCTCAGGAAGTCTGGGTCGACCCCAGCCCGCTCAGCGTTCTCCTGAATCACCCGAGACTCGTCGGGTGGCAACGTGGCCGGGGGCACGCGCGGCTGCTCCTCAGGGGCGCTGGGGAGCGCTTCAAAGATCGGTGGGAGCGGTAGGGGAGCAGGCCGGGCGTCGCGCTCTCGGATCAGGGCCTCAAGGAGCGTGAGCCGGAGTTGATCGCTCAGCAGCGCGCCGACCTGATCGCCATCTTCGCGAGCCGGCCTTTGAAGCAGGGCAGCAAGGAGGGTGCGGAATTCTGGTGATCTCGGCAGGGGAGGCGCGGGAGCCGCCGGCATCCCCGGGTTGGGTGGTATCCTGCTGACCGGGTCAATCATGACTGTGTCCTAGGCAAGATCTTCCCCTCGGGGCAAGCTCTGCCCTCCGCCTCGTTTGTTCCAAGAAGGATTTCCGCCTTCACGCCCCGTTGCGTCGATATAATGTGCACGCGAAATGCCAACCTTTTCCGTTAGAGAAGAATGTGCTATAACCCGAAGCTGGGGGTTGATGGAGTGTCCATGGATTTATCATCCTTCCAAGATGGCGATCAAATTCTTCTGATCGATCAGCGGGGGAAGCGTCATCTTCTCACACTGAGAAAAGGCGACACCTTCCACTCGGATCGGGGGTGGATCTCCCACGAGAGCCTGATCGGGCAACCTGAAGGAGTCCGCGTCCGCTCCTCGTTGGGCCTTCGCTACCTGGCGTTACGCCCCACGTTGGCCGAATACGTCCTTGAAATGCCCCGTGGGGCCCAGGTCATCTACCCGAAGGATCTCGCGATGATCCTCTTCTGGGCGGATATCTATCCGGGCGCCACGGTGCTCGAAGCTGGGACCGGTTCCGGCGCGCTCACGCTGGCGCTCCTTCGCGCAGTGGGGCCTGAGGGAAAGGTTATCACGTTTGAGCAGCGCGAGGAGTTTGCGCGAAAAGCGCTCCAGAACATCCATGCGCGGCTCGGAGAGGTCAATAACCTGGTGGTCAGGCTTCATGACGTCAAGCTGTCGTTGACAGATGAAGGTCCCGTCGACCGACTCCTCCTCGATCTTCCCGAGCCGTGGACGCTTGTCGACCCGGCGGCGAAGACGCTCCGCTCAGGGGGGATCCTCCTCGCCTACGTACCGACCATTATCCAGTCTCAGCGAGTGGCTGAGAGCCTGAACGCTCACCCGGCGTTTGCGCTGGTCGAGACGTTTGAGACGCTCTACCGGCCGTGGAACATCGAGGGGCTCTCGGTACGACCGTTTCACCGTATGGTGGCGCACACGGGCTTCATCACGGTCGCGCGGCGGGTAGTTCCCGAGCGCGACGATTCGATCCAGCGCGATGGCGCGGAGTGGGACGAAACGGCTCCGGAGGGTTGACCGGTAGACTCGTGCCGTTCCAACCATAATGCGCCCACAGAATAGGCAGACCCGACGTACGGCAAAAGCATGCTGTGTGGCTTACGGGAAATAGCCACGAATGCTTGGAACGGCACTCGCCGTGCTATGGTAGTCCCTCGGTCACGGAGGCCAACTGATGCTTAGCGCAATGCGACGCAATCTCAAAACTCTCAGCATCGCCCTGTGGGTGGTGATTGCGGCGTTCATCGGCACCACGTTTCTGGTCTGGGGGAAGGGGAGCATCACCGGCAACGATCCCAGCGCGGTTGCGACGGTCAATGGAGAGGAGGTCTCCCTGGCTGCCTACCAGCGACGATACCGGAACTACCTCGACTTTTATCGCCAGCTCTACAAAGAGCGCTTCACGCCCGAGCTTGCAGAGAAACTCGGCGTCTCCCAGCAGGTCCTCAACGACTTGATCCAAGAGAGCCTGATCCGCCAGCGAGCCCGAAAAGAGGGGGTTCGCGTGGGTGACCAGGAGCTCCGAGAGAGGATCCAGGCGATGAAGGCGTTCCAGGAAAATGGGGCCTTCTCGCGGGACCGCTACCTGCGCCTTCTGAATCAGGCCAAAGTCGATCCGGCCACGTTCGAAGAAGATCAGCGCGGCGAGTTCCTCCGCCGAAAAGTCGAGGCGATAGTCAAGGATGGGGTGAAGGTTTCTGAGGCGGAGCTTCGCAGTGCTTACATGCTGAGAAAGGAGCAGATCCGGGCCGCGTGGCTGTTGGTGGAGATCGAGCCGCTGAAGGCAAAGGCGCAGGTGAGCGAGGAGGAGCTGCAGAGTTTTCTCAAGGATCACCAGGCCGAGTTCAGGAGGCCCGAGCGCCGGCGCGTGCAGTACGTCCTGGCAACGCCGGGCGCGTCTCAGGTCCCGGTGACGGATCAGGAGGTGGAGACTTACTACAAGGAGCACCTCCAGGAGTTCGAGCGCCCCAGGCGTGTTCGCCCGGCCCACATCCTCGTTCGCGTGCCGCCGGTGGGTGGGAGCGAGGCAGAGACCAAGGCGAAAGCGAAGCTCGAAGCCGCCCTCAAGAGAATCAAAGCCGGGACCGACTTCGCTCAGGTCGCCCGGGAGATATCAGAAGATCCCGGGAGCGCGCCGAACGGAGGTGACCTTGGGTTTGTCCAGCAGGGTGAACTCGTGCCACAGTTCGAGCAGGCCGCGCTCGCGCTAAAGAAAGGCGAGGTCACGCCGGAGCCGATACGCACGGCGTTCGGCTACCATCTCATCAAGCTTCTGGACGCGCAGGCGGCCGGCCGGCGGCCGCTCAAAGATGTCGCGCGGGAAGTCCGCGAGAAGCTCCAGAATGAGCGAGCAGACCGGGCGGCGCGGGCCAAATTGGAGGAGGCGCGCCCTCTCCTTCTCGGCGCAAAAGACTTCAGAGAGGAGGCCCGCCGCGCAGCTCTGACGGCCAGGGAGGCGTTGCTCGCAAAAGGAGAGCCTCTTGAAGGCGTCGGTCGCTCATCCGGGATCGAGGAGGCGATATTCGGGCTTTCGATCGGGGGGACGTCCGCGGTGCTCAAGGCGCCCACCGGATATCTGGTGCTTCGGGTGACAGAAGAACTCCCAGCCGCGGTCCCGCCGCTGGCCGAAATTAAAGCGCTCGTGGCCGACGCGGTCAAGCGCCAGAAGGCGGAAAGCTTGGCGCGTGAGCGCGCTGTGGCTCTGACAAAGACTATAGAATCGGGCGATCTCGCGACGGTCGCGAAGCGGGAGGGCCTTCCCTCCGGAGACACAGGGTTCTTCTCGCGGTCGGAGCCTCCTGCTGACAAGAGTCTCTCCCCGGAAGTGATTCGCCCGGCGTTCGCTCTTGAAAGCGGGAAGGCGAGCCAGCCGATTCAAACCCCCAAGGGCGTGTATCTGGTGAAGGTGATGGAGCGCCACCCCCCGGAGTTGGCCGGGTTCGAGAAAGGGCGGACGGAGATCGAGCGCCAGCTTTTGGAAGAAAAGCGCAATCAGGTGTGGGAGGCGTATGTGGCCGCGCTCAGGGCTGAGGCGAAAATCCAGATCCTCGGGCAGACTGGCCCGCTTCCATAGAGATATCGATCAATGAGGCTGTCAAAAAACACCTCGCCAGTAGCTAGTACAGGCTGTTCAAAAAGGTCCAGATGCAAGGCGGCGAGGAACCGAGGAGTGAGACGTACCTGGCGGTACGTTCCAACGACGAGGGACGAAGCCAACGCCGCAGATGGGCCTTTTTCAACAGCCTGCGGGGAGGAACCCGGGAGTGGCCACTGAGCGGCATCCGATGACTCAGCAGGGGTTCAATCGGCTCAAGGAGGAGCTTGAGCGGCTGAAGCAGAAAGAGCGCCCTCGAATTGTGAAGGCCATTGCCGAAGCTCGCGCTCACGGGGATCTGTCTGAAAACGCCGAGTATCACGCCGCGCGCGAGCAGCAGTCGTTCATCGAAGGACGGATCGCCGAGCTGGAGACAAAGATCGGCCGTGCCGAAGTGATCACGCCTCCCAAGGACGGGGACCGCGTCACATTCGGATCGACGGTGCTTCTGAAAGATGAGTCAGGAAAGGAGTTCCGCTACTGGATCGTTGGGTCCGACGAAGCGGAACCCGCGAAGGGAAAGATCTCGGTGCTGGCACCCCTGGCCCGGAGTTTGATTGGCAAGGAACTCAGCGAGGACATCATCGCTCAGACACCGGGTGGAAAGAAGCGCTACGAGATTCTCGAGGTAAATTTCCCCTGGGAGTAGTAACCCCAGGAGAGTAGCGCGAGGCTCCGAACGCGGGCACCGGCGGGCGATAGCCTGGGCGCCCGTGCTGCAATCAAGACCGGAGGGCATCCCTCAACTCGCGGGTCAGGGTTTCAACAGTCCCCCGAGTTCCTCCCGCGAGCTTCTGCCGCCACTCTTTTTCAGTTTCAAACCGGCGGTCCCCGAGCCGGGCGCTCCAGGGCTTGATCGCCTCGCGAATCGCGTGGATGTCAAACGGATCCTTCTTGAGCTCGCGGGCCCGCGCCATCACATCAGGGACCACCCGAACGAACGCCCTGAGTGCGGCTCCCGTCTTGATGGAGTACTTCCGGCCCGCCCACGCGTGAGGGAAGACCTGAGCGAGACCTTTCACGTAATTGAGGAAAAAGCGCTTCGCGCCCTGACGCAGATCTTGAATTTTCGCTGAGCCTCCAACCTTTTCCACGGTCTCGAAGAGATCAACCATCTCCTCGGCGAGTGGTGCCTGGGAGACTTTTCCGCGACCGATCCCGAGCATCTTGACCTCACCATGAAGCGGCGAGGTCTCGTCCTCATTCAGCGAACGGATAACGTCGTGAGCGAGCGCCTGATTCGGATCGGGGTAGAGCTTCCGCCCCGCCAGGCTGACGATGTGTGACGGGTTCAATCGGGTGTGTTTGGCATTGATCGTGACGAAGAGCTCCACGATTTGCCGGGCATCCAGCGAATCGAAGAGCACCGCCGGGACCTCAATGGCCGGGAACTCCCCCGATTGGGTCAGGGCGTGGAGGGCCAGAAGCCGGTGCTGGCCGTCCAGGACCCGGAGAATCCCGGGATCTTGCGGGATTTGGAGAAGCCCCAAGTCGTGGTGACTCGTAGCAGGGGTAAAGGTGAAGCGCTTCTCAGAGGTGATGATGACCGCTCCGGGGATGGCAGGGAGCGTTCCAGCCTCTTTGCACTCTCGGTAATAGAGGACCAGCTCTTCGATCTTGCGACGGATCACTGGTCGCTGATACGCTGCCTCGCTCTCTCCGATCCGCTTTTCTAGAACTTCCCAATTCACTCTGGCTCGGGGAGTGCGTTTGGTCTTCTGGACCTCCTTTGGCGGTCCCCCACTGTATCCCAGCACCTCAAACCGGACTAATCGATCGATGTCCTTTGCAGTGAACGACGCCTGGTAGAACTCCACGCCGAACTGCTTCACCCGGTGAGCCGGAACAGTGATCATTCACTCCTCCACCGCGCAACTTGAAGGCCAGAGAACCGTAGGCGGCAAAAAGCCACCCACACTCTAGACGAAAGGTTTATCCGTGTCAATGTCGGCATTCCCTCAAAGCCTTAGAAATGCGCCCTAGATGTAGGGTTCAAGCTTACTTTATCCACAATATGTGGACAACATGGGGATAATCCTAACGATGGCAAGAATTCCTGTGCCGGGCGGTTGTCGGCCCCTTTAATTTGACAAAGCGACACTCGGACAGTAGAGTCCCACGTAAGCGCAACCGAAAACGAAGCGCTTGGCTGTGTCGCGATCTGATCGGGAGGGGGGTGTGCCATGGCCGGAAAAAATTTTGAGGAGTTAGAGATTGGTCAGGTTTTCCATCACCAGCCCGGCCGCACCATCACGGAGTCTGACAATGTCTTTTTCACCTGTCTGACCATGAACCCCCAACCGCTCCATCTGGACGCGGAGTTCGCCAAGAACTCGGAGTTCGGACGGCCGCTGGTGAATAGCCTGTTGACCTTGGGGATGACCATCGGACTCTCAGTCGGCGACACCACGCTCGGAACCACGGTGGGGAATCTCGGTTTCGAGAAAGTGGAGTTTCCCAAGCCGGTCTTCCACGGGGACACGCTCTACGCGGAGACCGAGGTGGTTGATAAGCGCGAATCGAAGTCTCGTCCTGAGTGGGGGGTGGTGACGTTCGAGCACCGGGCGAAGAACCAACGAGGGGAGATCGTGATGCGCTGCCGAAGAGCCGCGATGATGATGCGAAAGGCCACGAGAACTCCTGCGGGGTAACTCTCGCCCTGTTACTACGAGACACCGTGACCCGCCTTAGACGCTCCCTCCACTTCGTTCCCGGTGGAAATGAACGGATGGTCCAAAAAGCTCTGGCGCTGCCGGCGGACGGTCTGATCCTTGACCTGGAGGATGCGGTAACAGTTGAGAAAAAGGCTGAGGCCCGCGTGACCGTGACCGGATGGCTCAAGCAGCTCGACTTCGGCCGAAAGGAGCGGCTGGTTCGGATCAACCCGCTCGACTCGGGCTATGGGGAGGCTGATCTCGAGGCCACGATTCCGGGAAGGCCCGACGGGTACGTGATCCCCAAGCCTCGACGGGCAGAGGACATTCTTGCGGTCGCCGCGATCCTCGATCGCCTCGAAATGCTGCAGGGGCTCTCTAGGGGCAGCGTGAGGTTGCTCGCGATCGCCACCGAGTCGCCGGAAGCACTTCTCAACATCGCCGAGATCGCCAAGGCCAGCCCGCGGCTCGTGGCCCTCACGTGGGGGATGGAAGACCTCTCAGCGGCGATGGGGATCTTGCAGACGCGGACAGGGGAGGGGGAGCTGCTGGATCTCTTTCGGTATGCCCGCATGATGACTCTCCTTGCCGCATCCGCGGCGGGAATTGAGGCCATTGACACCGTCTTCACCGACATCCACGATCTGGATCGGCTCAAGACGGAGTCTCTCGAAGCGGCTCAGATGGGATTTGCCGGGAAGCTCTCGATCCACCCCAGCCAGATTGATGTGATCAACCAGGCATTCATCCCTTCAGCCAGCGAGGTCCAAGAGGCAGAGGCGCTCCTTCAAGCGTTTGAAGCCTCTCGGGCCGAGGGGGAAGGGGCGTTCAGGTTTCGAGGTCAGATGATGGATGCGCCTCATGTGAGCCGCGCAAAAAAGCTTCTTGAACGCGCTCGCTACACGGGCGGCTGACCGATGAACCTCAGGGTGTTGGGGTGTGGCGGGGGCGAGCAATCCGGGAGGCGACTGACTTCATTTCTGTTGAACGGTTGCGTGCTGCTGGACGCGGGCGCCGCGACCGGAGCGCTTTTACTGGAGGAACAGGCACGGATCCGCGCGGTGCTCTTGAGCCACTCCCACCTTGACCATGTCGTCGGCCTCGCATTTCTTGCGGACAACCTTGCGGTGAACAGCCACCAACCTCCTGTCCCGATCTTCAGCATTCCCGAGGTCCTCGACATTCTCCGCGAGCACCTCTTTAACGATCTGCTCTGGCCCGACTTCACCAGATTGCCGAGTCGTGACCGGCCGGTCTTCCAACTCTCGCCGCTTCAGCAGGGAGCCGAAGCCAGTGTTGAGGGGCTTGCCGTGACGGCCATCCCAGTCGACCACACCCTCCCCGCGGTAGGCTACCTGATACGAGATCAGAAGAGCGCGATCCTCTATACCGGAGACACCGGCCCGACCGAGAAGTTGTGGGCAGTCGCTAGAGAGTGCCAGGACCTCAAGGCCGTGATTGTCGAGACAAGCTTTCCCGATCGGCTGGAGAAGCTGGCAAAGCAGAGCGGTCACCTCACGCCTGGAATGCTCAAAACGGAGCTCGCGAAGCTCTCGAGAGAAGTTCCCGTCCTGATCACCCACTTGAAGCCGCCTTTTGTCGTCGAGATCCAGAAGGAGATCGCCGCCGCGAAGGGGAACCTCGTCCTCCTGGAGGACGGCCAGCAGTACTCTTTTTGAAGTGAGGATTCCCTCGACGGCAATCAGGTGGCTTGTCCGCTACGGCGAAGGCCTGCGGGCGAGGATGAGACCGAGCTGGACCTGCTCTTCCTGACCCATCCCGGTTGTAGTGGTCGGGCGGAAGCTGACGGTGACGGTGATGCGTTTGGTCCCTGTGTCGGGACCGGGCTCGATCATGACGCTCCGGCGAAACGCCGGGAAACCGGGGATTGCCCCATAGTCTTCATCAGGGAATCGCCTGGCAACGAGGTTGTCCGCTTTATCGGTGTAAGTCGCCTGTTTCACGCTCTCGGCCATCGCCTGAGCGAGGGCAGTCGCCGTAGTAATCAAGTGTGATCTGTTGATTGCCGCGAGCCCAAAAGTTATCCCCCCAGCGACCCCACCGCTTTGAAGCGCCAAAGCCCCAGCGATGCCGAGGAGAGCGACCGTCAAGATAAACATCGAGAGGAGAACTTCGATAAGGCTGAACCCGGGAGCTTGAGGGGCGAGCGAAACCTTGTAGTTCTTACGGGCACGCAGCGACGTTACTGCAAGTGACTCTAACCCGTCCTGTCGGGTTGACAACAACATCCATCGTGGACGTCGCAGCCTGGTTTCTAACCGTATACCTGCCGGCTGCAACAGCCGCGCCGAGAGATGTGAAGGCGATCTGCGGAGAAATGGTGAAAGCTGCATTATTTGAAAGCGTGAGGTTGCCTGCACCATCGGTTCCGGGGCCTATCCAAGGTGCCCCTCCGGGACACGCTCCAAAATTAAAGCGGACCTGATTGCCGCCAGAGGTGACGCATACGGTTTGGTTTCGAGTGATTGCGAGCTGCCTTGCATGATTGAGCAGCGTTGCGACCTCCTGGGCAGCCCCCCGCGTCTGGGCAGCCTGAAGATAGCTCAAAAAGTTTGGGATCGCAATGGCTGAGATAATCCCGAGCACACCGATCACCACGACCAGCTCGATCACCGTGAAGCCGGTTTCCGTTATCCTCGAAAAACGCCGAGGTACCATTGGAGTAACTCCTCTCCCCAAAACAGCGTGGCCATTCCGCCGAGGGCCAGAAATGGACCGAATGGCAATGGGTCCTTCCGCTTCTTCCGTCCTGTCGAAAGGACGCCAGCAGCCACGAAACCACCGGTAAAGACCGCGAGAAAGATCGAAACAAGGGTGAGTTTCCAACCCAAGAACGCTCCCAGCATTGCGCCGAGCTTGATGTCGCCACCTCCCATCCCGCCTCGACTGAGGATTACGACCAGATAAAATATTCCGCCGCCAACGAGACTTCCCAATAGCGCGTTGACGATCGAAACCTGCCCGGTAAGAAGATTCGAGAGCCAGCCCACCACGATTCCAGGCAGGGTGATCCGGTCCGGAAGTAGCTGGTGCTCGAGATCGATCGCCGTCAAAACGATCAAGCTCGAGATTAGGAGCAAAGCAGGGATCAGTTGCAACGTCAACCCGAAATGGCCGGCTGCAAAGCCCCAACTCAAGCCGGTCAGTGCCTCGACTAGAGGATAGCGCCAGCTAATCGGCTCTCGACAGTTTCGACATCGGCCGCGAAGCCAGATAAAACTCAGCAACGGGATGTTGTCATACCACCGGATTTCCGAATGACAGCTCCTACAGTGCGATGGCGGAGACCAGAGATTTTCCTTCTCGGGCAGGCGGACAATCACTACGTTAAGGAAGCTGCCAATGATTAAACCAAAGATAGTTGCAAGCGCAGCAAACGGGGAAAGAGCACTACTCATGAAGATAGGCCCTCTTTGCGAGGGATGTTAACACCACTTCAGATCAAGGGGAAGATGCCGTGAAGCCGTCGCCGGTTGAGAAAACCTGGAATGTCCCCGGAGGCAAGCCCGGCGCAGGCGTCACGTAGTTGTACGTCTGTACCCCTCCCTCGACAGTATTGGTCCACCCCAGAGGCACACGTGGGAGAGGAGCAAAGAAAGGGCCGGCAGTCGCTCCATTGATGCCCGTTTGAGCAATGGTCAGTGCGAGAAGGCCCTGACCGTTGCATAATCCACCAGCGACACTTCCACCCGAGGGGGGAAGGCTTTCGCAGTGGATGCCGTAGGCTGCCAGCGCCCCAGCGAGCATTCGCGTATCGGCCTGCGCCTTGGCGACCCTCGCCCGAGCCTGGATATTGGCATAGAGAGGAAGGGCAATCACCGCGAGGATTGCGATGATCCCTACCACGATCATCAGCTCGATGAGCGTGAACCCGGTCTGACTTTTCTTGGGCCTGGAGACTCTCATGTTGGACGAGTAGTGTAATGAGGGGGAGGGAAACCGACCCCCCCCCTCTCATACTGCGGATCCGGTTCTTGCTATGGAGAGCTGATTACTCCACCAGCCACGCCCAAAGCCGCCCCGGCACCCGCGGGAATTGACCCAGCAAAGTCCGTGCAGCCTGCGGTGCAGTTAGAAAACACCCTGAAGGTTCCTGCCGCACCCGCGGCCAGAGGATCGGGGTTGGCAACGGCATACACTGCCCATCCAGCAGGTGGTAACGGGAGTGGAGCGATAAATGGGCCTGCCGCCGGAGAACCTGGAGGGCCAGCAACTTGGACGACGGTCAAGGCGGTCAATGGGGGGACACCAACCGTCGCCGTGGCTCCAGGGACACAGATATCAGCGACAGCCGTACCGGGAAGGGCACCGCAATGCCCCGCGTAGGCGACGATAGCCCCTGCTAAAGTCCTGGTATCAGCCGTGGCCTTCGAGACTCGAGCTCGCGCCTGGATGTTGGCGAACAGTGGGATGGCGATGGCTGCCAGGATGCCGATGATGCCCACGACGATCATCAGCTCGATGAGCGTGAAGCCGCGCTCACCCTTGATGTGAATCCGTTTTCTCCAAAATTCCATCACGATTTGTTCCTCCTCCTGTTGGATGGTCGGGCCTTGTGGCCCAGTTGTGTGAGGCCGCTGCAGGGAAAACTGCATCTCCTGTGCCACGGCATTGTCGTAAAAGGTCCCTACCAAGTGGCGGGGAAATCGGAGAAAAAGGGATAATTTCCTAGCACACTTCCCATTCTTGGCAGTCGAAGAGATTTGAAGAGACGGGCTGCTAGAACCGTAAAGCGGCAATCGGAATGACAGTGCCTGTCACTTTCAGCGGGTATGCTTCTGGAGCTCGTCGTAGAGGGACCTGACGATGGTTACCTTGGAAGCCTTAGCAGTGAGAAGAAGGGGGAGGGAATGAATCCCCTCCCCTGGAAGAGACAAAAACGAAACAACAAGCAGAATGCTGAAAAACCCCTGTGAGCCGCAGGTTGCTCAAAAAGGTCCAGATGCAAGGCGGCGAGGAAGCGAGGAGTGAGACGTACTTAGATGTACGTCGCAACGACGAGCGACGACCATATTCCCCGTTCGAGCGCGGGCTTCGCTCGCGTAAGCTCTTGGGGGAGGTTCGGAAGGGGGGCGTGCCCCCCTCCGAGGAAAGCCTTCGCCGCAGATGGGCCTTTTTCAGCAGCCTGCTAGGGGCAGGTCGCTCGGGTGCCGGCACTGTGGGCGACGATGCCATCGCCTGTAGCGCAGACAACAAAGTTGCCGTTCGAGGCACCACCGCCGGGGGCTGTGTCAGCTCTGTACGTGTACGCGGCCTGCCATGCGGGGTTACCACCGGTCGGAGGGGTGGGGACTGACGCAAGGAACGGCCCAGCCGCTTGGTTCTGTCCGTTAGTAGCCGTATTCGTAAGGGCGGTCAAGCCTGCCGCGCCGTTTGGTGGCAGCGCTCCCATGTGGGCCGAGTAGACACTGACTGCTGAGGCGATTGTTCTTACGTCTGCTTGGCCCTTTGCAATCCGCGCCCGCTGCTGGATATTCGCGTAGAGCGGGATGGCAAGAGCCGCCAGAATACCGATGATCGCAACAACGACGACCAGCTCGATGAGTGTGAAGCCGCGCTCCCCCTTGACACGAATCCTCTTTCTCCAGAGTCTCATCACGGTCTCCCCCCTCTTTTGGGCGTTGGGGCCTTCTGGCCCAGTTGTGGAAAGCCGCAGCCGAGAACACTGCCGCTCTTGTGCCGCGGCACTTCTAGAGAAGGTCTTACTGCTTCGCGGGAAAATCCGAGAGAAAAGGGTTGCTTCCTAGCGCACTTCCCATTCTTGGCCGTCTCAAGGACGGGACGGCCGGTAGAACGTTACTGCCAACGCCCCGCTCACTCCTCTAGGGCGCTCTTCCCCTTCGAGAGATTGTGCTTCTGCAGCTTGTAACGGAACTGACGAAAGGTCATCCGGAGCAACTCGGCTGCGCGAGTCTGCACCCCCCCGGTGCGCTCAAGGGCCTTCAACAGTAAAGCGCGTTCAATTTGATCCAGATTCGCCTCCAAGTCAAGCCCTTCTTCTGGAAGGTCGACATCGATTCCCTTGGGAGGACGCTGGCGTCGCACAGCCTCGGGAAGCGCCTCGGCAGTGAGCACATCGCCCGTTCCAAGAACGATGGCCCGCTCGGTTGCGTTTTCCAGCTCGCGAATGTTTCCCGGCCAGTGATAGTTCTCGAGAATTTGAAGCGCTTCGGCCGAGACCCCTTTCATCTCCTTCCCAAGCGCCTTCCCGAATTTCTGTAGGAAGTGCGTGGCAAGAAGCGGGATGTCCTCGCGCCGCTCTCTTAATGCAGGGAGGTGGATCGGGATCACGTTAATCCGATAGAAGAGGTCTTCTCGCAGCACTGCCTCCGCGACTGCTTTCTCGAGGTCTTTGTTGGAGGCCGTGATGAGCCGGACATCAACCTTGATATCTTTCGTGTCGCCGACCCGCCGGATCTCTCGCTCCTGAATCGCGCGGAGCAGCTTTACCTGAAGGACCCCCGGAATCTCGGTGATCTCGTCGAGGAAGAGCGTGCCGCCATCGGCCGCGGAGAAGAGACCGGTCTTGTTGGCCGTCGCTCCAGTAAAGGAGCCTTTAACGTGGCCGAACAGCTCGGACTCCATCAACCCTTCCGGGATGGCGCCGCAGTTGACCGAGATAAACGGCTTGTCTCTACGGTTCGAGTTGAAGTGGATAGCCCGCGCGACCAGCTCTTTTCCGGTCCCGCTCTCTCCAGTGATCATCACTGTCGCAGGACTGTCAGAAACCTTTCGAATTGTGTCGAAGATCTCAACGAGCCTCGGGCTCTTCCCGATGATATTTTCAAAGCCATATTGAGTGCCGAGCTGCTTCTTGAGAAAGAGGTTTTCGTCCCTGAGGCGTTTGCGCTCGAGGGCGTTCTTGATGATGAGCTTGATCTCGTCAAGCTTGAACGGCTTGGTGATGTAGTCATAGGCGCCGAGCTTCATTGCCTCCACCGCGGTCTCAGTGGAGGAGAACGCGGTGATCATGACCACGGCGGTCTGCGGAGAGAGTTCCTTCGCGGCTTTAAGCACCTGAATGCCATCAACCTTCGGCATCCGCACGTCGGCGATGATGGCATCGAAGGTTTCTTTGCGGATCGCCTCGATGGCTTCTTCACCCCCTCCGGCAGTGATGACCTCATAGCCGTCCTTCTGGAGCATGATGGAGAGAAACTCCCGCATGCTCTTTTCATCATCAGCGACCAGGATTCTCGCGTCAGTCATCTGTTCTGAACTCCGTTAGGCTGTCAGGACAGCCGATTCCTGGGGAAGCAATAGCAACACCGTCGTCCCCTTGCTGATTTCACTTCTCACCTCAATCTCTCCCCCGTGATCCTGCACCATCCGGTGAGCTAATGCAAGACCGAGTCCGCTCCCCTGGGGCTTGGTGGTGAAAAACGGCTCCAAGACGTTCGGAAGATCCTCGCTCGGAATCCCGTGGCCTGTGTCAGATACCCAGACTTCAACCCAGGAGCCGCCAGAGCGTTGAACCTGCTGAGCTCCCACGCGCAGCTCTCCGCCCTCGGGCATCGCTTCCACGGCATTGAGGCAGAGGTTCCAAAACGCCTGGCGCACCTGCTGAGGATCGAGCTGCACCGGAAGATTGGGTGGATATTCTCGGACGACCCTCACGGTTGCCGGCAACTGAGGGCGCCGCTCGATCAGGATCAGCACCTCTTCGAGGATCTCGGCAAGATTTGACGGGCACCGATGGAGAGGATCAGGGCGGGCATACTCCAGGAAATTCATGATGGTCCGATTTAATCGATCAGACTCTCTTAGTACGATTTCCATCAGCCGTCCACTGGTCTCGTCGTCGGTCCGTTCCTTTGCTAACAACTCGATGGCTCCGGATAGCGAGGCCAGGGGATTTCGGATCTCATGGGCGATGTTACCGGCTAATCTCCCGACGGTGGCCAAGCGATCCGCAAGCCTGATCTGACGGTCGGCCCGCTTGATCTCCGTGAGATCCCGGCAGATCCCGATCACGCCGACGAGATGCCCTTTTCCCGACAAGAGCGGCGAAAACGAGATTCCGAGCGGGACGTCTCTTCCGTCCTTCCGGCGTATGTGTGTTTCAAATCGCCGAGACTGCCGGCTTCCTTGACGCGTCGCGTCATCCCAGACCTCCCCAAAATGGATCTCAGGACCAAAAAAGAATTCGAACGGCTGGCCGATCATCTCAGACGCGTCAAAGCCAGAGATCTCCTCGGCGGCTCGATTGAACGCGGTGATGGTGCCCTTTCGGTCGATGGCGACCAGCCCGGCGCCCATGGATTGGAGGAGCAACGCGTTGAACGCTTGGAGATCGTCAAAATTTTCCTGCTGAACTGAGAGCGCTCGATGGGCTTTTTGGAGCCGTTGGGTCAATACGGTCCCGAGCAGCGCGACCAGGAAGAAAACCGTCGAGTGACTCACAAGGGTGAGCACGAGCAGCCCGTCAGGGTCGATAAACTCTGAAAGTGAGGTGCTGAAAAGATACGGCGGGATCAGAACGCTCCCCGCATACAAAATGCTGGAGAAGGCCGCTACCCAGAGGCTTCCCTTCGGCGAGAGCAGGAGGCTGGCCGCAATAATGACGGGGACGTAAAGAGATGCAAAGAGACT
>DATEAO010000170.1:0-3236 GCA_035288345.1 Candidatus Methylomirabilota bacterium
TAAATACAGCACCCGTCCCAAACGGCCGATAGGCGAGCGCTCCCATCCCGTGTTCAAGCAGCTGCCCCATGGTGATTTCGAGACTCGACCCGGGGGGATGAACAGGAATCCCAACGACCCGGGCCCCGGTTTTCGACAAATCCGGCCAACGCGCCGGAGGGGCGGCCAGTGAGAAGCCATAGGCGCGGCACTTCCCGGCAGCACGCATCCTTTCCACAGCATCCAATGAATCGGGCAACCCGAAATCATCAATCGGCAGGCTGTGGAGAAGGAAGATGTCAACGTAATCCATATTGAGACGGCGTAGGCTGGATTCGAGGGCTCTGACCAGGTAATCCGAACTGAAATCCTGGGTTTTGCTCGACGGGCCGGGCTTAGAAGGATTGGCGAAGGCGGCCAAAGGGCCAGCCATCCTCCGGAGCGCCCTCCGGCTCGGTGGGATATAACCCGCCTTCGTCAGGATCACAACACTGTCTCTTCGTTTCTGGAATGCTCTTCCAAGCGCGCGCTCGCTGAGGCCACCCCCATAGATGTCGGCCGTGTCAAACAGGGTAATTCCGAGATCGAGGGCCTCGTGCAGTAGAGCATCGGTCTTCCTCAATCCCTGCGATAACACGAGGCTGCCCAAGCGACTGCCCCCGAATCCAACGGCTGATACGCGCAGATCAGTCCTGCCGAGGATTCTCTGCTGCATGGGGAGCCCCAGTCGCTGGCTTGATGAACCCGGCCAGACTACCCCTTCGTAGGAGCAGGTATGACCTGTGCGGAACCGGACGAGGTGGGTAGTCAGCCAATAGACCGGAGTAGAGTCGCACTAGAGAGCGGATTGCTCGTCGGACCGTTTGGTGGCCTTCGTCAGCAAAGGACGCGCTTATGGAACCCCTTTGCACACAGGGCAGTCACAGAACTATTCTGAGTGGTTGGAGCTAGAGATGCTGGGGGTTGTCTTGCTGAATATCGAGAGATCGCTGATGGTTGAGGCCGCGCAGTGACCGATAGGGCGCCTCGAGTGAGTGTCGGCATCCCGGTCTACAACGGAGAGAAATACCTCGCCGAAGCTATGGAATCGGCTCTGTCGCAAACGTACTCAGACTTCGAAGTCGTCATTGCCGACAACGCCTCAACCGATAAGACACCGGACATCTGCAAGGTTTTTGCGGAGAAGGACGAACGAGTCCGGTACGTGCGCAATCCTGAGAACCTGGGCGCTTCTCCAAATTACCGCCGTGTCTTCGACCTCGCCCGAGGCGAGTACTTCTGCTGGATGCCAGCCGATGAGGCCATGCTGCCGCAGTATCTCGAGAAGCTGGTAGCCGTGTTGGACAACGAACCCGACGTGGTCCTTGCGTTTCCGCGATACCGTATCCGAACCAATTCCGAGGAAACACGCCCCCAACTCTCGAGCCGCGAGGCTGATCTTCGTCATCCAACCGCTCGTGAACGCGTTCACAAGATGTTCCATGAACGCATTGTTGGGCCCAACTGGCCGATCTTCGGGCTGTACCGAAAGGATGTTCTTGCGCAGACTCAACTTCTTCGACCGCTCATCGGAGCCGACGACTACGTGACACTCGAGATGGTGCTCAAGGGCAAGCTCGGGCAAGTCCCCGAAGAATTGTATGTCTTGCGAACGCACGCCGAGGCATGGCATCAGCAGAGACATAGGCAGGCAAAGGGCCTGGCCAGACTGTTTGGCACGGAAACCGTCTGGGCCGCAGCCTGGTTCGACCCGAGCAAGCAGAAGAAGTTCGTCTTTCCGCATTGGAGAAGAATCCGAGAGTTTTTCCTCCTTTTCTGGCGGTCCGAAGAAAGTCTCTGGGACAGGATCAAGATGATCGGCGTTCTCCCGACCTATGTCAGGCATCGTTGGAAGCGATTGGCGATGGAGGTAGCAGCCGGTTCACTTCAAATTCTGCTGTTGCCGATCAACGCCTTGAGAGACCGACGGAGCCTTGCCGAGCCTTCCCGGTGAATACAGACGTCAATCGCTCGGAAGCCACCGGAGCCAGCCACGAAGACCGGCCTGGGCTTGCGTGCCCTTGCCCCAATAGTGCAGCAACGCCAAGAGCCCAACCGAAAGAGGCGAACGGACAGCCATGAGGACCTGCCTCTTCGACGACATGATTGGTGGGCACCACGGCAGCTACCTTTTCGGCCTTTCCAGAGCAGCAATCCAAGCCAGCCAGAATCTTGTTATTGCCTCACCTTTGGAACCCGACACGAACGAAGCCGATTGGTTCCGTGTCCCCGTTGGCGAACGCTCGGCAGTGCTACGCGGGCGGCGCTCGCTCCGGGCCGTGACCAGCACGTGCCGCGACCAGGGCGTGGACCTGTTTGTGGATCTCAATCTGGACAAGAATATCTGGCTGATTCCCAGGTCGCTTGAGCAAATCAACCGGCGATTCCATGTCCTGCACCAGACGCACCAATATCGATTTGAGGGGCGGACCGCGTCAGGGCGTATTCGTACCCTCGCCCTGCGGACCATCCTGCGACGGCTCGCCGATCGAGGTGCTCAGGTTGTGGTCCACACACCTCGGGCATTTGCAACTCTGCAAGCGATTCTTCCGCGTGAGTCGATAGTGAAGTTGGGATACCCCATCCGGCCCGTAATGGCGGCCGACGAAAGTGACTCTGGCGAGACCGAACCGAGTCGACCCTCAGTACTCTTCGTCGGCCAAGCTCGGCATGAGAAAGGTCTCTCAGACCTTCTCGAGGCTGCCTCGCGTCTTCCTGAAGCAGCAATAATCCGGATAGTCGGCCAACAACGCCCGGACGTTCGACAAGAATTATCAAGCCGGTTCACCGCGGTACCTGTTGAATGGATCGATCGCTTCGTTTCGGAGGCGGAACTGGAAAATCAATATCGAGCCGCATCCCTGATAGCCACACCCTATCGCACCAGCTTTGGCCGCGATGGCGGAGCCTCCGGAGTACTGCTGGAAACCTTGGCCCACGGCAAACCAGCATTGACAACCGAAACGCTTCGGGACCAACTCCCTGCCGAGTATGGGGGCGCCGTGGTTGTTCCTGCTGAAGACATCACGGCGATATCTGAAGGCCTCAGCCGGGCGCTCCATACCCTCCCGGCTTTCACGAAAGCATCATCAAAAGAAGGCCCTGCATTCATCGGGCGAAACCACACCTTCGAGTCTTACGTCGCGCGGCTCGCCGGCGAGACTTCGGTCAAGTGAGCGCTGCACACAATCCGAACACGAAGGTCGTCCGCGTCGCCT
>DATEAO010000171.1:0-3192 GCA_035288345.1 Candidatus Methylomirabilota bacterium
CCAGCCCGCTCGCCGTGGGTCGGAAGAGTCACGTGGTGGCGAAGGTCTTCAAGGTGAACTCAACGCAGACGCCTGTCTCGGGAGGCAGAGTGCTCATTGGTGTGGCAGGGACAGGCGATCATCTTCACACCATGCCGGCGCCTGAGCAAACCTGGGCCGGGAGCTATACCGTTACCTTCACGCCAACCCAGTTCGGCGCTCATCAAGTGCGCTTGGTCATCGAGGAGCTGGAGGGACAGCGCTTCGAGCCGCCGTTGGTCGTGGACTTTCCGGTTTCGGTTGCTCAAGCGCCGGGAATGGGGTGGGCCGCGTTGACGCTTCTTGCACTGGTGGGCGGAGCCACCCTGATCGGCCTCTATGTCATTGATCTCAGGGCAAGGGCATCGACAGAAGGCTCTTTCAACTTGCTCCAGATCCCGTGGCTGCGCCGGATCATCACATCGGGAGCGTTTCAACCATCCCTCCAGATCCCCCTTCTCCTCCTGATGGCAATCGTGGTCTTCACCGGCTTTTATGACGTGCAGGACGGTGGGGTGAACCTTGCCACCAAGCTCACCTGGACGATCTGGTGGGCCGGGATCATCTTCACCTTCTTCCTGGTGGGGCGCGTCTGGTGCCTCGCGTGCCCGTTCGGAGCGCTGAACGAGTGGACCTCACGCCTCGTGGCTCCGCTGCGCCGCCTTCCAAAGCCATTCAGGAACATCTGGTGGGCCACCGGGATGTTTGTTCTGCTCACGTGGGCTGACGAGCAGCTCGGAGTGGTCCGATCGCCGAGAGTCACGGCCTGGATCGTGCTCTTCTTCCTGGCCCTGGCTGTGGCAGTGGGTGTGTTCTACGAACGCCGAAGTTTTTGCCGCTACCTCTGTCCGATCGGCGGGCTGATCGGGCTCTATTCCATGACGGCGCCGCTCGAGCTGCGCGCGAAGAGTGTGGCAATCTGCCGGGCTGACCCTGACAAGGAGTGCTACAGAGGGTCCGCGACTACTCGCGGCTGCCCGATGTTCGAGTTCCCGCAGAGCATGGACCGGAACAACTACTGCACCTTCTGCGCCGACTGCGTGGCCGGCTGCTCGCGAGAGAACCTCGCGTTGCGCTTTCGCGCGTTCGGCAAAGACCTCTGGGCCTCCGGACGTCGCCTCTTCGACGAGTCGTACCTGGCTGTCATCTTGGTGGGGCTGACGCTCCTCGTGACAGCCCAAATGCTGACCGCTTGGCCGGACTGGATCTCCTGGATCGCGCAATGGCTCCCCGGGTTTGTCCGTACGAGCGTCAAACCGGTCGCATACCTGGCGCTCGTTGAGTCGATCATTCTCCTCGGCGGCTCTCTCGTGGTCGTTCCATTGCTGGTCCTCGCCGGAGCGTGGCTCGCTGACCGGGCCGCGGGAGAACAGAGGCTTGGCCTGTGGCGCACGTTCGTCACGTTCGGGTATATGTTCATCCCGGTTGGGCTGGCGGTGCACTTGGCTCACAATCTCTCTCACCTGCTTTTGGAAGGAGGCGGGATCGTCCCTGTGGTTCAACGCGCCGCCGCCCTCTACACGCCGTTCTCTCTCGGCGAGCCGAACTGGCAACCGCTCCCGCTTGCAGCCGAGCCGGTTGTCGGGCTCCTCCAGATGGCCTTCATCGTCGGGTTTTTCTTACTCTCGCTCTTCGCCGGGCACCGGCTTTCGATCAAGGCCTATCCCGACCGCAGGACAGCGGGCCGGGCTCTCGTTCCTTTCGTTGTCCTCTCTTTCGTCTTTACCGTAGTGGCCATCGTCCTGCTCAATCAGCCGATGGGGATGCGCCACGGAATGTGATGCGAGAGAAAGTAGGGGAGAAAGTAGGGGAGAATGAGCAAGCTGCGACAACAAGGGCTGACATCGCGTGACAGAACTCAGACAGCGCGAGAGTCCGGAAGGGCTGGGCGTGCCGAAAGGCCGGGTGCCCAGCCCGGGTGAAAGAAAGGAGATGTTGTCATGAAACGCATGTCGAAGTGGTTGCTCCCGGCTCTCTTACTCATCGTGGGGCTGGGCCTGGGGCTCTTGAGCTGGCCGATCGAGGCCCAGCAGAAAAACATCCTGGCAGCCAAGAAGGTCACCGCCCCGCCGGCACTCGATGGGACGTTGGACCAGGCCTGGAAGAGCGCCCAGCCGCTCACCGTCAAGGCCCTGGGGGGAAAGAACCTGCCCGGCGGCTCGACCGAAGTGAGCCTCCGCGCGGTGTATACCGCAGACACCGTGTACTTTTACATGCAGTACAAGGACCCGACGCAGAGCTTCAGGCGAGGCCCGTGGGTGAAGCAGGCCGACGGCTCGTGGCAGAAGCTGAAGGATCCCAACGACAAGGGAGGCGACAACAACCTGTACTACGAAGACAAGATGGCGATGATCTGGAACGTCAACTCGCCCGCGTTCGAGACCAAGGGGTGCATGGCGGCCTGCCACACCGGCGAGGGCAAGCCCTACGGGAACAAGTATCTTCAGAACCCCGGAGAGAAGGCTGACATCTGGCATTGGAAGAGTGTCCGCACAGGATCGGTCGGACAGATCGACGACCAGTACCTCGATGCGACCCGCTACGATCCGGAGAAAGCCAAGGAAGCCGGGCGCAAGAGCGATCCCAAGACGGGCGGCGGCTACGTCGACAACGTGAGCGACGACAAGAAAGGGCCAAAGTGGGCGCTCAAAGGCAACAAGCCCGCGCCACCGTACTGGATCGTGGACGCTGAAAAGGAGCCGTTCGACGACGGGAAGTACAAGGCAGGTGACGAGGTGCCCGGGATCATCGTGGCGCCGTTTGCGGGTGACCGCGGTGAAATCTCCATCAAGTCGAGCTGGAAGGACGGCGCCTGGACCCACGTCTTCTGGCGCAAGCTCGCCACAGGCAGCGAGTCCGACGTGCAGTTCAACGACATGAAGAAGGCGTACGCGTTCGGCGTGGCGGTCTTCGATAACGCCCAGGTGCGCCATGCGTTCACGCCGGGGGCGCTCAAGCTGAAGTTTGAGTAGCTGGGCCGAGGCAACCGCCGGGGGAGTTTCTCCTCCGGCGGTTGCGCCCCAAATGGTGCAACAGTAAGATGACGCGGAGGTTTTAACGGGTGTCGAAAAACAGGCTGCTCAAAAAGGTCCAGATGCAAGGCGGCGAGGAAGCGAGGAGTGAGACGTACTTGGTCGTACGTTGGAACGACGAGCGACCGGATCCTCCATTCGA
>DATEAO010000172.1:0-2954 GCA_035288345.1 Candidatus Methylomirabilota bacterium
TGAGGCCATCCCGCGCCGCCTCTGACTGAAACGCGTTCGCAATCCCGCGCTCCCAATCGATCAGCGTCCCGTAGCAATCAAACGTGATCACATCAAATTCTTCGACGTTCATCCGCCTGTTCTGCTTGATTCTCTGAGGCAGTCCACCTACTATTCGGGCATGCATTTCACGTTTCTCGGCACGTCTGCCGCGATCCCGTCATTGCAGCGTGACACGACATGGCTCGCGTTTTCAAGCGAGGGGGAGCTGCTCCTGGTGGATTGCGGTGGGAGCCCGCTTCAAAAGCTTCAGCGGGCGAAGTGTCATATCGCTCACCTCTCCCGCATTGTCGTGACCCACGTGCACCCGGATCATGCCTATGGCCTCCCAGCGCTCATCCAAAATCTCATGATCCAGAAGCGCCGCGCTCCACTCATGATCTCCTGTCGCGTGGAGCATCTGGAGCGACTCCAATCCCTGCTGGATCTCTTCGGCCTTCTCGATCGCGAGAAGGAGTTTCCCATCCTCTTCGAGACGGTCGAGCCTCGCGAAGGAATTGAAGTGGCCCGCACTCCCACGTTCATTCTGAGCGCGTCGCCGAACGCTCATGGCGCCATGCCGAATCTGGCCGTGCGGATTGATCTCCGATCGAACGGACGCGCGGTTGTCTACTCGTCTGACACCGAGCCGTGCGAGGCGGTGATCCGGCTCTCTCGTGGCGCCGACACGCTGATTCACGAGGCCACATTCTCGTCCTTGGACCCTGATCGGTCAGGCGCCCACTCGACGGCGCGCCAGGCCGGCGAGGTGGCGCAAGCGAGCGGTGTGAAGCAGCTCATTCTTACCCACATTGATCCTCGCTATCACAACGACCCCTCGCCCCTCATTCGGGAGGCCCGCGAAGCTTTCTCTGGTGAACTGCTGGTGGCTGAAGAGTTTCGGCAGTATCAGATATAGCCCAGAAACCACTATATTTCGGGACCAGAACGCTATTGCACGACTACATATAGTGTGTTAAAAGAATGGAAACGCCGCTCATGAGGGGGAGCGCCATGCGGATCATAGCCGACCTGCATATCCACTCAAAGTACAGCCGCGCCACAAGCCGTGATATGGACGTCGCGACGCTCGCGCGATGGGTGCGGCGAAAGGGCGTGAATCTGCTCGGGACCGGTGATTTCACTCACCCGACTTACTTCGCCGAGCTCTCGCACCACCTCCAGCCCGCCGAGGACGGCCTCTACGTGTTGAAGGCCGGGGAGCAGTCAGTCCGCTTCATGCTGACCGTGGAGATCGCGAACGTCTATGTCCAGGCCGGCCGCCAACGCCGGATTCACACGCTCGTCTTCGCCCCCTCGTTCGAAGTGGTCCGGCGAATCAATGGGCGGCTCTCTCGCATGGGAAAACTTTCCTCGGATGGCCGGCCGATGTTCGGCTTCCCGGCCAGCGACCTCGCAAAGCTGGTGCTCGACATCTCTCCCGACTGTTTCGTCGTGCCTGCCCACGCCTGGACCCCCTGGTACTCCGTCTTCGGCGCCAATTCGGGCTTCGATTCCATCGAAGAGTGTTACGGGGAGAGCGCCCGCCAGATCCACGCCATCGAGACCGGGCTCTCTTCTGATCCGGCCATGAACTGGCGATGGTCCGCGCTCGATCGCGTGGCCCTCATCTCGAACTCCGACGCCCACTCGCCGTCGCGGATCGCGCGCGAGGCGAATGTCTTCGAATGCGAGATGAGCTACCGCGCCGTGCTGGACGCGGTCCGGACCAATGATCCCACGCGCTTTCTCTTCACCATCGAATTTTTCCCCGAGGAGGGGAAGTACCACTACGACGGCCACCGGAGCTGCGGCGTGCTCTTTTCGCCCGCCCAGACCCGGCGTGCCGCAGAGATCTGCCCCGTGTGTGGGAAACGGGTCACGGTCGGCGTGATGAATCGGGTGGAGTCGCTCGCTGACCGGCCGGAAGGGTACGTGCGGGGACGGGCGATTCCCGGTAAGCACCTCGTGCCACTACAGGAGATCATTGCTGAAGCGCTGGGCGTCGGTGTCGAAACAGGAGGCGTAGAGCGCGAGTACCAACGCGTCACTCACGAAGGGGGCAGCGAGCTTGCGATCTTGCTCGACTGCCCGATCACCGAGCTGGCCCGATTCTGCCCTCCGAAGATCCTTGAGGGAATTCGCCGCGCGCGCGAGGGGAGACTGAGCATCACCCCTGGCTACGACGGCGTCTATGGGGTGGTTAAGATTTTCGGCGAAGACACAGAGACCCGAAATCCCGCTGCCGAGCAGCTGGCGCTGATATGAATCTGGTGCTGGACATCGAGGTGATCCCTCGCGAGCTCCACCGGGAGTCGAGGAAAGTGCAGGAGTATGTCTGGGAGAAGGTGACGAAGCGTGAGGAAGCCGTGAGTCTCGATGATTATCTCGCGCGCCCCCAGGCGCCGGAATGGGGTGAGCTCCCTGAGCGAATCGAGCGGTATATGGCGCTCAGGCCTGAGTTCGGTCGGATCATCTGCATCGGGATCGGGCATGACGCCAGCGGATGGTTGGAGAAAAGGGCGTTCACCGCCCAGCGGGAGGAAGACGAGGCGAGGATCCTCGGCGAGTTCTGGGATGCAATCAAAGGGCGGGAGCGCGATTGGCGCTTCGTCACGTTCAACGGCCTCGCGTTCGATGTGCCCTACATCCTGAAGCGCTCACTCCTCCTTGGGGTGAAGCCATCCACCGTGCTTTCGCTGAGACGCTTCTCGCTGGAGACTCACTACGACGTCATGCAGGCGCTCTCCAACTGGGACCGCTTCGAGGCGATCCGGCTCGACGTGATCGCTGATCTGTTCGGCCTTGAGAAGAGCCCGAAGGGAATGGATGGCTCGCAGGTCTACCGGCTCTGGAAAGAGAGGCGTGTGAAGGAGATCGAGACGTATTGCTTGGGTGACGTGCAGGTGACCTACGAGATTTTCCTTCGCGTCCAG
>DATEAO010000173.1:0-8149 GCA_035288345.1 Candidatus Methylomirabilota bacterium
GGCCGAACACGGCGTCACCCAGCAATGCGAGCGTCTCATTCGAGGAATCCGGCGGATGCTCATTCGCATACGAGGAATGGGTGACCGCCTGAAGATACAGAGTGGGGTTGAGAGAGTCGTAGTCCAGCAGCGCTCTCAGCCGCTCCGGAACCTCGGGAGCATTCATCTAGCACGCGGTGGCAGGAACTGGATCTACCGGCGCGGGTATCCGATTCGTGCAGATTTTCAGGGAGGGCATGGGAAATGAGGGCTAGCCTCCCTCCAACAGAACTAGAGGAGTGTTGAAAAACACCCTGTAAGGCAGGCTGTTCAAAAAGGTCCAGACGCAAGGCGGCGAGGAAGCGAGGAGTGAGACGTACTTGGATGTACGTTGCAACGACGAGCGACCGCGTTCTCCGCCGCCTGCGAGCTTCGCTCGCGCAAGCTTGGGGGAGGTTCGGAAGGGGGACGTGTCCCCCTCCGAGGAAAGCCTTCGCCGCAGATGGGCCTTTTTCAACAGCCTGCTAGCGGGCGAAACGGCGGAACGCCAGCGTGGCATTGGTCCCGCCAAAGCCAAAGCCGTTTGACATCGCCACGTCGATCTCTTGCTTTCGGGACGCGTTCGGGACGTAGTCGAGGTCGCATTCTGGATCGGGGTGCTCGTAGTTGATCGTCGGCGGGACCACGCTGTGGTAGAGGGCCAGCAGGGTTGCGACCGCCTCAACCCCACCCGCGGCGCCGAGGAGGTGTCCCGTCATCGATTTGGTCGACGACACCGCGAGCCTCGACGCGTGAGCGCCAAACACCCGCTTGATGGCCAGGGTCTCGGTCTTATCGTTATACGGGGTCGACGTGCCGTGCGCGTTGATGTAGCCCACCGCGGTCTCAGAAAGTCCCGCATCGGCGAGCGCAAACGCCATGGCCCGCATGGCCCCATCGCCGTCAGGGTCAGGTGCCGTGATATGGTGCGCGTCCGCGGTCATGCCGTATCCAACGATCTCACCGTAAATCGTGGAGTCCCGTCGCAGCGCGTGGTCGAGCACCTCCAGCACGATGACCCCTGCCCCTTCTCCCATGACAAACCCGTCTCGTTCCCGATCAAAGGGGCGGGAGGCCTTCTGGGGGTCGTCGTTTCGAGTGGAGAGGGCTTTGATCGAACAGAAGCCGGCAAGCGAGAGGTCGGTAATCATCGACTCCGCCCCCCCGGCGATCATGACATCAGCGTCGCCACGCTGGATAATCCTGAAGGCGTCCCCGATCGCATGGTTCCCGGTCGCGCAGGCCGTGACCACGGCGGAGTTGGGCCCCTTGAGCCCGTGTCGGATAGAGACGTGGCCGGAGGCCATATTGATGATGAGTGAAGGAATGAAGAACGGGGAGACTCGGTCCGGCCCTTTCTCGCGAAGGACCAGGTAGTGATCCAAGATCGTTTTCAGTCCCCCGATGCCGGAACCAATCAGCGCGCCGCAGCGAGTGGGATCCTCTTTCGAAAAATCAATACCAGCATCCTGAACGGCCTCATCCGTCGCGGCGATCGCGTACTGGATAAAAGGATCCATCTTCTTGAGATCCTTTTTTTCGATCCAATGCAGCGGATCAAAGTCCTTGATCTCGGCCCCAAACCGTGTGGGGTACTTCGAAACGTCAAACCGCGTGATCGGGGCCACTCCGGAGCGCCCCTCGGTCAGCGCGCTCCAGAACGCCTTGACCGAATTCCCGACAGGGCTGATCACCCCCAGCCCAGTGACGACGACCCGCCGCTTCTCCACGAAGCCTCGTTCCCTCCCCTAACGCCGACTCGAAGTCGTTGAGCGCCGGTCCGTTCCAGTCTTACACAAGATTTTTAATGTACTGACTCGCATCCCCAACGGTCGTGATTTTCTCCGCGTCCTCGTCGGGGATTTCGATGTCAAACTCCTCTTCAATGGCCATGACAAGCTCCACGGTATCCAGTGAATCAGCGCCGAGATCCTCGATAAACTTGGCGCCAGGAAGCACCTCGTCTTCTTCGACTCCAAGCTGCTCAACAATAATCCGCTTCACTCGCTCTTCAACCGTGTCTGCCATATGAATCCCCACCTCCTATCAAAATATTCTGTCACACAAGCGGTCTGTGAACTCATGTTCGGTCAGCAGGTTGCGCGGCATCACGGGGCTGCGCGCTCCGCAAGAGACTACCATGGAGCCACTATCCTCCGCTAGGCCTTCGTGGACAAGTAAAAAAGCGCCGCCACCCCTCATCTTCCACTCGTAGGATGCTGAAAAACCCATGATGAATCCCGCGCTAACACTCGTTCTGGTTCGAGCGGGGGCTTTGCCCGTCACGCTGATCGGTGCCGGAGCGCGGGCGTGGCACAGCCCGGGTGCCCGCGCTGCAATCAGGGCGGTTTCGAAAGGGGGGCGTGCCCCCCTTCGGGGCAAGAAGGGCCGCGACGGTCCTCTCAAGGCCGGAAGGGTCTTCGACTGAATACCCGGTGACGTCAGGGACAATTCGCCTCAACAGCCCTGTGAGCACGCGTCCCGGCCCGACTTCGACGAGGTGCCGCACCCCCTCTCCTGCCATTCGCCGAACGCAGTCTGACCAGCGCACCGGACTCGCCACCTGCTTCACCAGGAGCGGCTTGACATCTTCTGGAGCGGTTGTCACGCTCGCATCGACATTTCTTACCACGGGGGTCTTCAGCGGGCTCACGAGCACCGTCTCGAGCTCCTTCCTCAATCGCTCTGCAGCCGGGGCCATCAGCCGGCAATGAAACGGCGCGCTCACCGGAAGCAGCACGCTCCGCTGTCCTCCGCGCTCCGATACCAATGCCACGGCGCGCTCGACCGCGCTCTTGTGCCCGGCGATGACCACCTGAATCGGGGCGTTGACGTTGGCCACTTCCACCACCTCGCCCTTCGCGGCTTCGCGGCAGACCTCCTCCACAACGGGAAGCTCGACCCCGATGATCGCGGCCATTGCGCCCTGCCCGGGTGGCACAGCCTCCTGCATGAACTCGCCCCGACGCCGCACGAGTCGCACGGCGTCCTTGAACGCAAGCGCTCCAGACGCCACCAGCGCGGAGTATTCTCCGAGGCTGTGGCCCGCTAGGAGCGTTGGCGAGATCCCCTCTTCCCCGAGCCGCGTCGCGGCCGCCACACTCGCGGTGAGAATCGCGGGTTGGGCGTTCGCCGTGAGCTGAAGCTCTGCCTGCGGGCCCTCGAAGCTGAGACGCGCCAGGTCCAGCCCGAGCGCGTCGCTGGCCTCTTCATACAGAGCCCGGACAGTCTGCGACGCCTGATAGAAGGCCTGTCCCATCCCCACCTGCTGGGAGCCTTGACCCGGAAAGCAAAACCCTATCATTTTATGTGAAGAGTGAAGAGTAAGAATCGGACGACCCAGTCGCATTTCTGGTTCCCTCGGGGCGCTTCACGCTTCACGCCCGGACGCCTCACGTTCTGCCTTACCAACGCATCAGGCCGGCCCCCCAGGTCAACCCGCCCCCGAACGCCGCCATGAGGATCAGGTCTCCTTTTCTGAGCCTGCCGAGCGAGTAAGCCTCCTCCATCGCCACGTACAGGGAGGCGGCTCCTGTGTTTCCGAACCGATCGATGTTCACCAGGACCTGTTCCATGGGCATCCCAAGCCGCTTCGCCGTGGCCTCGATGATCCGAAGGTTCGCCTGATGGGGGATGAACAGGCGGAGCTGATCCCGAGAGACACCGTGCTTCGCCAAGATGGCGGTCGAGGCCTGCTCCATGGTCCTCACCGCGACCTTGAAGACCTCGCTCCCCTTCATCCTGATATAGTGCATCCGCTGATCCAGACTTTCGTGGGTGGGGAACTGCTTGGTCCCGCCGCCCAGCGCGTAGAGCAAGTCCGCATATTCGCCGTTGCTACCCAGTTGGACGTCGATGATGCCGGAGTCATCCTCTGACGGCCGAAGCACGGCGGCGCCGGCCGCATCCGCGAGGAGGATGCAGGTGGTCCGGTCGGTATAATCGACATACCGGCTCAGGATCTCGGCCCCGATGCAGAGCACTGTGCGCGCCCGGCCGGTCTCGATGTACTGGCTTCCCACGGAGAGGGAGTAGAGCGATCCGGCGCAGGTGGCCCAGAGATCAAAGGCGAACGCATTCTTCGCCCCGATCTTGAGCTGGGTGAAGATGGCGGTGGAGGGGAAGAGCATATCCGCGGAGGTGGTCGCGCACACGATCACGTCCACCGCTTCAGGAGAGATTCCCGCTCGGTCCAGCGCTTGGGTCGCCGCTTTTGCCGCAAGGTCAGAGGTCACCTCCGCGTCATCGGCCACATGGCGCTCTCGAATCCCTGTCCGTTCCACAATCCACTGATCCGAGGTCTCCACCATGGCTTCCAAGTCTGCGTTGGTCATCACCCGCTTCGGCACGTACGCCCCGACGCCGACGATCTTCGCTCGGCTCATTTCGATTCTCCCTCCTCACCCTCACGTTCCCCGCGGTTCACGGCCAGCGCGAGCTCGGCTTCGAGCGCGGCCCTGATATGATCGTTAACGTTCCCTTTCACCCACCCCGCGGCCAACCGAATCGCATTCTTGATCGCCTTGGGCGGCGAGGCCCCGTGGCAGATCATCGATGCCCCGTCGATCCCGAGCAGAGGCGCTCCTCCAAGCTCGGCATAGTCCACGCGCTTTCGAAAGCGTCGAAACGCGGGCTGGGCGAGAAACCCCGCCACCTTCGACATCCAGTCACGGGTCAGCTCCTCGCGGATCATTGCGCCCAGCGTTTCTGCAAGGCTCTCGGAGATCTTGAGCGCCACATTTCCCGTAAAACCATCCGTGACCACGACATCGGCGTGTCCGCTGTAAATGTCCCGGCCCTCGACATTGCCGATAAAGTTCAGGTTGGAGTGCTCCAGGTCCTTGAACGTCTCTTTGGTCAGCTCATTCCCCTTCCCTTCCTCTTCCCCAACTGAAAGAAGGCCAACCCGCGGATTGGCAATGCCGAGGATGTCCCGCGCATAGACGGTCCCCATGACCGCGAACTGAACAAGGTGGCGGGGCTTGGGGTCCACATTCGCGCCCGCGTCGAGCAGCACCGTCTTGCCCCGAAGGTTAGGCAGGACCACGGCGATGGCCGGGCGCTCCACGCCCGGAAGCACGCCGAGCACAAACATCGCGATGGCCATCGCGGCGCCGGTATTCCCGGCCGAGATGAACGCGGCCGCATCCCGCTCCCGTACCGCATTAGCGGCCACGCGAAGTGAAGAGTCCCGCTTCTTCCGAAGCGCCTGGGCGGGGGGCTCATCCATGTGAATCACCTGAGACGCATGACGAATCTCGATGGCGAGGCGCTGCGCTCCGTGGCGCTGCAGTTCCCGCTTCAACGCCGTCTCGTCCCCGACAAGCAGGATGGGAATACCGTATTCCCGTGCCGCGGTGACCGAGCCCTCTACGACCACAGGGGGACCGTAGTCACCCCCCATAGCGTCAACTGCGATCCTCATGAATCACCTTCAACACGCGGGAAGCATATGAGGCAGGCCTGCTGATATCTGCCAGACCCGGCCGTGTCAGGCCCCTTCGAGAGAGAGGATCTCTTGGCCTTTGTAGTACCCGCAGTGAGGACAGACGCGGTGCGGCAGCTTGGTTTCTCGGCACTGCGGGCAGATCGAGAGGTTGGGGGAAGTCAATTTGTAGTGAGTCCGTCGTTTCCGTCCCCTGGTCTTGGAGTGGCGTCGTTTTGGCAGCGGCATTGCGGTCAACTCCTCTGAGTGTCGGAGGTGCGCGTCAACCCTTTCGCGGTTGGGCGTGAAGCCGTTCAGCCAGGCCTCGGAGGACCTCGAGCCGGGGATCGCTGAGCTTTACTTGGCAGGCGCAGAGCGAGATGTTCCGGTTCCCCCCGCAGACCGGGCAGAATCCCTGACACTCTTCCCGGCAGAGCGGCTTCATCGGGAGCGCCAAGAGTGTTTCGGTCCGAACCAAGGTCGTCAAATCCAATGTATCCTGATCGTAGAAATCCACTTCGAGATCATCAGAGGTCAACTCGATCTCATCTTTTCTCACCGGCTTGGGAGCATAGCGGACGGAAAGATGACTCTTCACCAGGAACGGGAAGGCCTCAAGGCAGCGGCCGCAGAGCTGTGGAACCCGCGCTTCGAGAGACCCCTCAACGAGCACGTCAGCCCGATCTTTCTTGACGAAAAGAGAGAGGGCGCGGAGCTCCCACGTCGGGTCCGCGAAGGGAGCAGGAACCGCCTCAACTCCCTCGACCCGAATCCCCTCATCAGGGATCTCAGACACCTTGATAACCATCACGCTGAAGCCACTTAACTTGCTGAGAATAAAGGATTTTTCATCAAACTGCGCCATTATATCCGGGGGGGGTAGCCCTGTCAAGGAAAAACGAGGCGGATCGAAAAGATTTTCGTGGAAATATTCCCGACTTCAGCCGGGGGTGTTGCCGCACACAGATTTACCGGGTGCGGCTCAGAGGCGCAGGGTCGAATTCATTCGACCCCATCTTTCAGCCGCCGCCTGAAAGGCGGTGATTGGGAGCTGGGCGGGGAACCTACTTCGCTTCGCTCCAAGAAGGCAACTTTCGCTTGACTTCTCTGGGTCGGTGACGTTAACTCTAGGCCGTGCTGTGCGAGTCCCAGGTTGGACAAAATATCTACGGTGATAGAGGTTTTTGTCTCTCCGGCGCCGTCTTCCCTGCCCGATAACCGATGAAGCCGTGCGAAGGGAAAGTGGCCCTCGTCACCGGCAGCTCGCGGGGCCTTGGGCAGGTGATCGCCCGGAAGCTTGCTGAGGCCGGCGCCCACCTCATCCTCAACTACCGCCAGTGCGGCGGCCGCTCTGAAGCTCAGGCTCGAGAGCTCGCCAAAGAGCTTGTGGAGCTCGGTTCCCGCGCCACCACTATTCAGGCCGATATCGGACAAAAAGAGCCCGTCGCGTCCATGTTCTCTCAGATCCACTCGGAATATGGACGCCTCGACATCCTGGTCCTCAACGCCGCTCGGGCCCCGTTCAAGCCACTGAAAGACCTGCTGCGACGCGACCTCCTCCAGCTCGTCGAGACCAATTACTTGGGACATGTCTTCTGTATGCAGCAGGCGCTCCCGTTGATGACGCCTCACGGCGGGCATGTGGTTTTCATCTCCAGCCTTGGCAGCCGATTCGCCCTGCCGGAATACCCGCTGGGGAGCATGAAGGCCGCGATGGAGTGTCAGGTCAAGCATTGGGCAGTGGAGCTGGCAGAGATGAGGATCGCCGTCAACGGGGTCACCGCGGGTCTGCTGAAAACGGACTCGCTGAAAGTGCTGCGTCAGTATTGGAAAGGTGTGGATCAGCTTCCGGACTCCTGCTTTGTCGCGCTCGACGAGGTCGCAGACGTCGTCGTCTTTCTCTGCACCGATGCGGCGCGCGCTATCAAAGGGCAGATGTTGGTCGTGGACAACGGGCTCTCGAACGCTCTGTTGAGATTCTCTCAAGCCTCCCCGCCGGCCGAGTGACGCTGGCGTGTGATCGAACAAAAAGGGGGTACGATGCCGAACAGCCTGATACCTGATGAACAGATCTACCGCGAGGTGCGAAAAGCGATTGCCGAAACTCTGAGGGCGTCTGAGGAATCCATCCAGCCTGAGCGCTCACTGATCGGCGAGCTCGACGCCGAGTCTCTCGATTTCATCGACATCAACTACCGCTTGGAGCAGCGCTTTCATATCAGCATGCCACGGAAGTATCTCCTGGAACACGTCGAGGAGTTCTTCGGAGAAGGGACCGCCATCAACGAGAACGGCGAGATCACTGAGACCGCGGTCTCGATCCTGAAAGCCCGGCTCGGCGCGGCCGGACAGCATCTGACCGCCGGGATGTCGGTCGATGATGTCCCAACCCTTGTCACGCCACAGACGCTTGTCGAGATCGTGAGAGAAATTCTGATCAGCTGTCCAGAAAAATGCGCGGCGTGTGGCGCCACCTGGAAAGTGGTCGATGGCTGCGTCATCGCCTGCTCGTCGTGCGGGAAGCCGCCCACGTTCGCAAGCGGGGATGATCTGGTCAAGAAGTGGCTGAAGGAATTCAAAGAGGGCGTGAAGCGTGAAGAGTGAAGAGTGAAGAGTGAAGCGTGAAGAGGCCAATCCAGCAACACAAGCGGACATGAAGAGAGAAGAGCAGAAGAGCCGGCGGCGCGTCGTGGTCACCGGGGTGGG
>DATEAO010000174.1:0-6066 GCA_035288345.1 Candidatus Methylomirabilota bacterium
CAAGCCCCTGTCCCCAAGAGAGAACCTATCGTCACGGCACGAGCTGAGAACGAAACGCAAAGAGGCTAAACACGCCCCCGGTGTGAAAGAAGCAGACCCGCTGGCCGAACTGCTTCGGGTCCTCGCGCAATCGGCTGACCAGGCCGAGGAACGCCTTCGCGGTGTACGTAGGATCCAGGAGCAACCCTTCCTCTCGAGCGACCTCGCGGATCATGGCCAGCTCCTCAGGGCGGCTCGATGACCGCCCCATTCCCTGAAAGCCGTCGAGCAGATGAACGCGTTTGGGCAATTCGACGGGGAGCCCGAAGCGTTCGACCGCGAGGGTCATCGTCTTCCTGATCCGCTCATGCACCTCTTGGGAGGAAAACGCGACGGGCACGCCGATCACCTCGGCGGAAAGACCGAAGAGCTCCTTTCCCATGAGCAGGCCTGCCTGACTCCCTCCGCTGAAATCAGTAATCACCACGCTGTCGAACGCCGGCGCGCCGTTTCGGACCTGTTGGGCCAACTCCTGAGCCGCAACGAGATACCCCAGCGCTCCCATCTCCGTGGCGCCGCTTTCGGGAATGACGTACGGCTTGCCCCCTCGCGCCCGCACCTCCTCGGTGAGCCGGAGAAGGACAGCGTCGATCCGAGCGAACTCCTGGTCGGAACAGTAATGGATCTCAGCCCCGAGAAGGCGTGAGAGAAACAGGTTTCCATCAGGAGGCGAGGCTGGCTCTCCCTTAAGCGCCAGGATCGCCTTAAGACCGAGCTTGGCCGAGACAGCAGCGACAGCGCGGGCGCAGTTCGATTGGAGGGTTCCGCACGTGATCAGCGTGTCCGCCCCTTCACGGAGCGCCTCTGCAACGAGGAACTCCAGCTTGCGCACCTTGTTGCCGGTCTCAACGAGGCCGGTCAGATCGTCCCGCTTGACGTAGAGATCGACGCCGAGCCGCTTCGAGAGGCGCCCAAGCTTTTCGATCGGCGTGGGGAGGCGCGCGAGGCTGGCACGCTCGGGCAGCGAGAAGGTCGGGATCGTCATACGCTCATTGTCTCAGCTTCCCCCTCCAAGTCGCAAGGAGTTCGGCTTTCTCCCTCACTCCCGCCCTCTCCCCGATGTGCAGAGGATTAAAGGTGAGGGGAACTTGTGCTAGCCCCTCACGGCTGGCAGATTGGGCACCAGTTGGTGGTCCGATCTCGAAAATACTCGTCGGCAATCTTGGTTCCACAGCGAGGGCAGGGTTTCCCTCCCCGATAATGCACCTTGAGAAAGTCGCTGATCTCTCCGTGAATCTCCCCCTGCAGGCCGCCGCGTATCATTTCGATCGCGTCAGTGGTCACTGTACGAATCGCTCGATGAAGCTCAGTGATCTGCTCAGAAGTAAGAAGCGAGGCCGGATGCCGCGGTCGAATCCGCGCCTCCCAGAGAATCTCGTCCACGTACGCGTTCCCCAACCCGGCGATCAACTTCTGGTCCATCAAGAGCGCTTTGATCGGCGCAATCTTGCTCCGCTTCGAGATCGTAGCCAGCACTTCAGGCGTGAGCGACGGGGCAAGCGGATCCATCCCCAGCCGCTCCTTCTTGTTGATGGCGATCGACATCTTGGGGTTGAGCGGCTTCCTGATGTCGTAATGGAGATCAGAAAAAACGAGGCGCGAATCATCCGTGAAGTGGAGGCCGAGGCACGGGAGTGGCGCGTGAGCAGGCTTGCCAACCTCTGAGTAGTACATCTCGCCGGTAAGCATCAGATGCACGTCCACGCGATCTCCCGAGTCGAGCAAAAACCCGAGCGTCTTCCCTCTCCGGACCACATCATGAATCGTTCGTCCTCGCAGCTTTTCCATGAACTCAGCCTTTTTCATCCGCTCCAACACTCTCGGTTGATGCACTTCGACCAGCTCAATTGTCTTCCCTCTTACCTTGGGAGCTAAGTTCTCCGCGTAAACTGACAAATCCGGTAGTTCAGGCATGGCGTTCCGATCATAACAGTAGTCGCACTCGCCTTTTGTCAGTCCCCCTGCCCTGCCCAGTCACCTCAAGCGCTCGCCGCTTTGTGTCGATTATCCAACTATGCATAGTTCTTTCAGTTTTGCCTGCTCAAGAACTTGGCATTTTCGATGCAGCACTACGCTGCCGAATGAGTCCACCCAGGAGACGCTAGCTTATGAATTTTACCTCTTTGAGATCTGAATCCGGTTTGGGATTGGTAGAGATCCTCATAGCCGTTGGCATTATTACGGTCGGGCTAGTCGCCGTGATGCAGGCCTTTCCCGTCGGTATTCAGGGGGTGGACATAGGCCGTCGCCAATCCACCGCGGTTTTTCTCGCGCAACAGAAGCTTGATCAGGTCAAGGCGTGGTCTATGAGTACTGCAACGGCTCCCGTTCTGCAAGGGTTTCCTACCCTCATTGCCGGGGGGACTTGCTTTACTTATGCCGGGACTGTCGGGCCACCACCGGTCCTGCCGGGCGCATGCCGGAACGACGCATTCAACACAATCCCGGGCTTTCCAAACTATCAGCGGCTGGTGCAAATAAATAATGGACCCACTGCTTCGACCAGAGTAGCGGTCGTACAAGTGACCTATCGGAACGCTACAGGACAGGATCAAGTCAACATGTCAACGTTACTGGCGAGTCATTGATAGATCCAAAGGGGATGGGACAGCAATGACACTCTTTCAGCTCACTCCTGCAGATCGCGAGAAAGGCTTCACTCTCGGCGAGATGCTCGTGGCCGTTGCTATTCTGGGACTAATCATGGCCGGGCTTCTGAGCATCTGGATGACCGGTAATACGAGCTATCTTACAGGAATCAACCAAGTCCAGGCTCAAGAGAATGCTCGAGTGGCTCTCGATCGGATAGCGCGAGATATCCGAGGTGCGGGCTTCAATCCAAGGCAGGCGGCAGCTTTCAATGTGCCGATTGTCGGTTCCGGTGTGTGTCCAAACAACAATGTCCCTACTGCAACGGCCTTTATGGTTATCAACGACAATAGCGCCGACGGGGCTATCCAAAACACGGAGTGTATTCTTTACGTGCTCAACGGAGCCAATCTCGACCGCCAAGACTTCAGCGTTGATGCGGCTCCTCTGACAGTTATTGGAGGGGTGCAGGCGCTCACATTGATCTATTTTGACCAGGCGGGAACCCAACTCAATTTTCCGCCTGCTGCGGTCCCGGCAGCGTCGGTTCCTCTCATCCGTTCGATTCAAATCAATATCACCACCCAGCCGGAGACACTGCCGGGGAGTTGGCAAGCCGGGGCTGTCGCGGTCACGATGAGCGACCGTATTCGACTGAGGAATCAATAGGAGCACTCATGAGCTATAGGAATCGTTGGATTGACTCGCTATCCAATCAAAATGGGATCGCCCTTCCGCTGGCCCTCATTGCGCTGATAGGGCTTACCATGCTGGCGATGGCCTTCCTCTCAATGGCCGCAGTGGAACCTCAGATTTCCACGAACCTGAACGATTCTACTCGCGCCCGGTACCTCGCAGATTCGGGGATCGAGTCTGCCTTCGACCTGCTCGCGTTGGCGCCCTCGGCAGGTTCCGGGAGTTGGAGTGCGCGCCTGGCGGGTCCTGACGGAAACCAGGACACTCCGGACGACCAACAGCCAACTAACGCGGTGAACGTAAACACGGCTGCTGTCTTGACCCTCCCCATGCCGCTGCCTGGACAACCTGCCGGCAACGGCACCTTCTCGGTCACGATCAGGAATGACGATATTGGCCCCCAGGTGGTTAACGGACAGGTGGTGTACGCAGGCGACCGCACACTAACCGGTTTCCAGACCGGCGGCGTGGCAGCCGAGGATCCGGGCGGGAAGTTCAACGACACCAACGGCATTGTCATCGTCACCTCCACGGGAACGTTCAATGGGGCGACTCGCACGATCCAAGTCGCCATGTCGCGTGTCCCGCTCCCACCGTTACCCGGCGCGTACACCATGCCCGGCACCCAGGCGGACCTTTGGTTCAACAACGCCAACTTCATTATTGACGGCAACGATTGGCAATATGACTGCACCGCCAACTGCAACGACCCCAACCCGAACAATCGGACCTACGCCTATGCCCAGAATGCCAACCAGTCGAAGAGGAAATTCGGCATCGCGGTCCAGCCCGGGGTCCAGCAGAACAGCAACCCGCAGGTGAGCTACGAGCAGCGGGCCGAGTACAAGCTGACCACCGGCACCGCCGCGGAAATCGCCGCCAAGCAGAGTCACGTCATTGGGACGGACCAGAATAATCCAGCCGTCTCCACGACAGGATTGAACACGGTCGCCGCTCCCACCGACCTTGATCAAGTTCTGAATCCGGCGAAGATGCAGGCTTTTCTGGACCAACTGGCGGCGTTCTCGGACACTCAGGTTTACCAAAGCAGGCTGTCGTGCGCTCAGAATATAGGGTCGACGCCGGTGGGGATCCGGATGATCGGGAATTCGGACACCAACAACCCCAACCTCGTCACCCTCCAAGGCTGTGTGAACCAACAGATAGACCTGGGCACCAAGGACAAGCCCGCCTTGGTGTACTTCAGGGGAGACCTCGACCCCACTTCGGCTTTCGCGGGGGTGAGGACAGAGGGGCCAAAGATCAAGGGGGCCGGAATCCTTATCGTCGAGGATGGGGACTTTCGCTTCACCAACCAATTCGACTGGGACGGGATCGTAATAGTCACCGGGAAGTATACGTCATCCGTCTTCGAGTCGGGCGCCGAGGTCAACGTTTTCGGCGCGACCGTTGCCAATGAAACGATCTGGAACGAGGGCGGGGACCAAAACCAGACCGTGTTCTGGGATGGCTACTTCAATTCAAGCATTGCGAGTGGCATAGAGCTCCGCCACAGCCAACAGAACCTCGACCTAGTGCAGCGGAAGCTCCTCTTCAGGATCTCCACGTGGCGCGAACTATAGACGCTAGGCTCCTTCTGGCGGCGGCGTCCGTGGCCTTACTTCTCGGCTGCCAGCACTCTCCGATCTCAACCTCTCTCGGATCGCCGACAGTTGACCTCAAAGCAGAGGGGGATGCGCTTGCAGCCCGGGGCGAATATGAGGTGGCAGCGATAAAGTATGAGGCTGCGATTAGACAAGCACCCGACGATGTCTCTCTCCGCTTCGCTTTGGGCACCGCGCTTTCCTATTTAGGCTTGCGTAAAGAGACCATCGATCAGTTCAGGTTCGTCGTGGCCCGAGGCGAGCCAGAGATGCCAGAAGTCCAGGCAGCCCGCCGCTGGCTGATTGCAGCCGGCAAGCCTCCGGAGGGCGTCACGTTTGCTCCCTCCTCGGGCCCTGAGCCGGCGCCGACGACCGCCTCCAGCGCTTCGGCCCCCCAGCCGGACCCGGCAGGTACCGTCAAGGTGACGGGGACGACGGGGCTGCGACCCGGAACTCGCCAACTCCGCATCGTCTTCTTCGATCCGAAGAGGATCTTGACCTTTGATGCGACTGGCAAGCCGGGGGAGAGCTTCGAGTTCCCTGGGGTGCTGCCCGGAACCTACAAGGTGACGGTCGAGGATCCGGAACGTGGCACGCAGATCTCGGAACAGGAAGTGACCATTGCACCCGGCAAGGACGTGGCGCTCAACCTTAAGTAGTCTTCCTTGCACTTCCTGATTTACGCCCTAGGGTTGCTTGAATCCCTGAATGAGCTTCGCGTAGTTGTCCAGGAGCGGGAGGACTCTTTCTCGACCCGCTGACGGAAGCATCAGCAGCACTCGCTCCACGCCGGCCTTCTCATAACCACGGAGCACCGTCTCGTCAGGCTTGGGCCCAAACACTGTCACGGCGATGGATTTGGGATCACGCCCGGCTTTCTCGGCCCGCTGCCGGAGATCAGCGATCCCAGAGACGATGTCCACACGCGCTGCAATGGGCAGCCAGCCATCGCAATACTCTACGACGCGCTGACGGCCGTTCGGGGTATTGACGCCGAAGAACACCGGTGGGTGGGGCTTCTGGACCGGCTTCGGGTACGCCCAGATCGGATCGAAGTTGACGAACTCGCCGTGGAACTCCGCCTCCTCTTTGGTCCAGATCTCTTTCATCGCGAGGACACGCTCTCTCAGGAAAGAGA
>DATEAO010000175.1:0-10878 GCA_035288345.1 Candidatus Methylomirabilota bacterium
TGACGCGGAACTTTCACCTTCCGGAGTCTCACACGCTCAAGGTCTACCGCGAGACCGGGGGGTATCAGGCGCTTGCAAAGGCTTTTGCGATGGAACCGCAGGCGATCACCGACGTAGTAAAGCGATCAAACCTCCGCGGCCTCGGCGGAGCTGGCTTCCCGACCGGCGTGAAGTGGGGGTTTGTGCCGAAAGGAACCACGGCGCCGGTGTATCTGGTCATTAACGCCGATGAAGGAGAGCCCGGGACAGTCAAGGACCGCTACATCCTCGAAAAGGACCCGCATGCGTTGATCGAGGGGATGATCATCGCGGGCTACGCCATTGGCTCCCACACCGCGTTTGTCTACATCAGGGGAGAGTACGTGCAGCCGTGGCGCATCTTCTCAGAGGCGGTGCGCGAGGCGTACGCGGCCGGACTCCTCGGTAAGAATATCCTCGGCTCGGGATTCGACCTCGACATCGTGATTCATCGCGGCGCTGGCGCGTACATTTGCGGTGAAGAGACAGGGCTGATCTCCTCCCTGGAGGGAAAGAAAGGATGGCCGAAGGTGAAGCCCCCATTTCCCGCGATCAGGGGCGCGTTCGGGTCGCCGACGATCGTCAACAACGTGGAGACGATCGCCCATGTCCCACACATCATCAATCGCGGAGCAGAATGGTTTGCGGGCCTCGGGACCAAGACCCAGGGCGGGACGCGAATGTATTCGCTCTCGGGTCACGTGCAGCGCCCAGGGGTCTACGAGGCCTCTGTGTCAGTGACGCTCCGCGAGCTCATCCACAAGCTTGCTGGCGGCATCCCCAATGGGAGAAAGCTGAAGGCGGTGGTGCCGGGCGGGTCGTCGGCGGCCATTCTCACCGCCGATGAGATTGACGTCGTGATGGACGTGGACGGCCTGAGGACCGCGGGGAGCATGGCGGGCTCAGCGGGCGTGATCGTCATGGACGAGACGGTCTCGATCCCAGAGGCGCTCATGGTGGTGGCGCGCTTTTACGCCCACGAGAGCTGCGGCCAGTGCACGCCGTGCCGGGAGTCCACGGGATGGATCTATAAGATGACGAGGCGCATTGTCGAGGGGAAGGGGAGAAAGCAGGACCTGGACACGATCCTCGATGTCGCCAAGCGGGGCGCCGGCACCACGATCTGCGCGTTCTACGACGGCGCGGTTGGGCCGTACATCAGCTACATCGAAAAGTTCCGCCCCGAGTTCGAAGGGTTGATTGGTAAGCGTGAGGCCGCAACTGGGACGGGTGTGGCGAGAGTCCGGGTGCCCGTCCCGTAAACGAACATGCCCAAAGTTAGAATTGACGGGAAAGAGATCGAGGTCCCCGTGGGGACCAACGTGATCGAGGCGGCCCGCAGGGCCGGGATCGAGGTCCCTCATTACTGCTACCACCCCGGCCTCTCCATTGCCGGCCAGTGCCGGCTCTGCATGGTCGAGATCGAGAAGAACCCTCGGCCTCAGATCGCGTGCAACACCGAGGCGCTCGACGGGATGGTGGTGCACACCCAGACGCCGAAGATCATCGAGACGCGGCGATCGGTCATGGAGTTCCATCTGATCAATCACCCGCTCGACTGCCCGGTCTGCGATCAGGCTGGGGAGTGCTGGCTGCAGATCTATTACATGCAGCATGGCCTCTACGAGCCGCGCATGGTGGACAACAAGGTCCACAAGCCGAAAGCGGTGCCGCTCGGCCGCCATGTGATGCTCGATGCCGAGCGCTGCATCCTCTGCTCCCGATGCATCCGGTTCTGCGATGAGATCACGAAGACGGGGGAGCTGGGGATCTTCAACCGTGGCGATCACTCCGAGGTGGGTCTCTTTCGCGCGAAGGAGCTGAACAACCCGTATTCCGGGAATGTGATCGACATCTGCCCGGTGGGTGCCCTGACCGATCGCGATTTCCGCTTCAAGGTCAGGGTGTGGTATCTCGACACGACCAAGTCGATCTGCCCCGGGTGCAGCCGGGGATGCAACATCGAGGTCCACACCAACAGCAGCCGGCCTCACCACAATGACGGACGGCGCGTCGCTCGGCTGAAACCACGGTTCAATGACGCGGTCAACAGATGGTGGATCTGCGATCCGGGGCGCTACGGCTTCAAATGGATCGACGACCCGAGCCGGCTGGTCACCCCCGCGCGGCGTGACGGACTGAAGACGGTCGAGGTCTCGTGGGACGAGATGATCCCGTTGGTGCTGGCCCGGCTCCGGAGCTATCGTCCTGACGAGATCGGCGTGATCGCCTCCCCTCACATGACGAACGAGGATCTCTTCGTCTTGAAACAGCTTGTGGATCACCTTCGGATTTCACACCTGGACTTCAAGATTCCGCCGCGTGAGCCCGGGTATGAGGACCGCTTTCTCATCAAGGCCGACAAGAACCCGAACACAAAGGGCGCTGAGCTGATCGGGCTGATTCCCCGTGCCGGCGCGCTTGATGCTCGGAGGATGCTGAGCGCGGCCAAAGAGCGTCGGCTCAAGTGTCTCTGGGTCTTCCACCATGACCTCTTGGCCTCAGGGTGGCCCGAGACAGAAACACTGGAAGCCCTGTTGAGCGTCGAGTCCCTGATTTTCCAGGGGACGAACCAGAATGGCGTGAGCCCGCACGCCCATCTCACCCTCCCGAGCGCGGCCTACGTGGAGCGCGATGGGACATTCACGAACTTCCAGGGACGGGTTCAGTGCATCCGGAAGGCGATCGAGCCGCTCGGCGAGGCGCTTCCCGACTGGGAGATCCTCTCGCGGATTGGCCGAGCCGCCGGGCTCGCCCTCGCTCCGACGAGGGTTCAAGACTGCTTCAATGCGCTGGCCCAAGGCGTGCCGGCATTTGCTGGAATGACCTACCGGTCGATCGCAGATACAGGCCAGCTCGTTGGAGATGTCAGATGACCGATCTCAGAATGGATCTCAGATCTCAGATGGCAGATGTCGGTTGGCCGGACCTCCGATATCTGACATCCGACATCCGACATCCGAGATCCGTCCCATGCTAACTGACCTGGGGATCGCGTTCGGCCGGGTCGCGTTCATCATGCTCTTTGTGCTGAACCTCGGGGGGCTGCTCACCTGGGTGGAGCGGAAGCAGTCGGCGATCATGCAGGACCGGATCGGTGCCAACCGCGCTTCGGTCTTCGGGCTGCGCCTCTGGGGGCTCTTCCACCCGGTGGCTGACGCGATCAAGATGCTGACGAAGGAGGACTTCATCCCGGCCCGGGCTGATCGGGTGCTCTTCAACCTGGCGCCGGTCGTCTCGCTCTTCTTCGCCCTCGTGGCGTTTGCCGCGATCCCATTCGGGGACAGTCTTCGGGTGGACGGGCGAGAGATCCCGCTTCAGGCGGTCAATCTCAACGTCGGGGTGCTCTATATCTTCGCGATGCTCTCCCTCGGCGTCTACGGCGTGATGATGGCGGGATGGGCCTCGGCGAACAACTACGCGCTCCTCGGCGGCCAGCGGGCCGCGGCGCTCATGATCTCCGCTGAGATCGCCATCGGCGCGTCGATCATGGGCGTGGCCATGGTGTACGGGTCGCTGAATATGATGGAGATCGCCCGCGGTCAGGGCGCGCTCCTCTGGGGCTGGCTCCCGGCGTGGGGGATTGTCACCCAGCCGCTCGGCTTCATTCTCTTTCTCACCGCTGGGATCGCCTCCACCAAGCGCGTCCCGTTCGACTTTCCCGAGGGGGAGTCCGAGATCATCGGCTACTTCGTGGAGTACAGCGGGATGAAGTTCGGGATGTTCATGATGGCTGACTTCGTGGAGACCGTGGTGATCGCCGGGATGACCACGGCCCTCTTCCTTGGCGGCTGGCAGGTTCCCTACCTCGGTCCCGAAGGCTTTGTGTTTCCTTGGGGGACCATGTGGTCACTCTCTCATCTCGCGGTGGTGGCTCTTCAAATTCTCGCGTTTTCCCTGAAGGTCGCGTTCATGTGCTGGTTTCTGATGCTGATTCGCTGGACGCTCCCCCGCTTTCGCTATGACCAGGCGATGAGGCTCGGCTGGCTCGGCCTGTTCCCGCTCTCGATCCTGAATATTGTCGCCACAGGAATTGTCCTCCTGGGGCTTCGCGCGTAGGTCAATCATGGGCTTCGATTCGCGGCTCACCTTTCGGCAGCGTTTCTACCTGGTGGAGGTCCTGGCGGGCCTGGGGATCACCGCGGCCCACTTCTTCAGGAATCTGGGCGGCCACATTGCGCGGACCATCTTTCGCAGCAAGCGTATCCGAGGGGCGGTCACCATCCAATACCCTGAAGAGCGGCGGCCCTACTCGCCCCGTCTCCGCAGCCTCCACCGGCTGGTCAGGCGAGAGGATGGCTCGCCGCGTTGCGTGGCGTGCATGATGTGCGAGACGGTCTGCCCGGCCCGCTGCATCTATATTGTCGCGGGCGAGCTCCCGAACCCGGACATCGAAAAAGTCCCGGTCCGGTTCGACATCGACGTGGGAAAGTGTGTCTTCTGCGGCTTTTGCGTGGAGGCCTGCCCGGAAGATGCGATCCGCATGGATACCGGGATCCTCGAGTTCTCCTCATACAGCCGGGGAGGAATGGTCTATACGATGGATGTGTTGCTCTCCCTGGAGCCGGCCGGTCCCGACGGCGCACCCAGATCCACAGTGCCCAAGGCGCTATGGGCCAAGGAACGCTAAGTATGCGGGGTTCGGGGTTCGGGGTTCGGGGTTCGTTTTCTGAGTGCGGTTTCGAACTGCGAACCCCGAACCCCGAACCCCGATTCCCGCACCGTGAACCGCGGCCCCCGGCCCCCGGCCTCCGGCCCCCGAACGACTGATGGCGCTCGTTGCATTCGGGATCGTGGCGTTGATTGCGGTGGGCTCGGGAATCGGGCTTGTGGTGCGGCGCAACCCGATCCATGGGGCGCTCTTCCTGGTCGTCAACCTCGCGAGCGTGGCGATCCTCTATCTGCAGATGAGGGCTGAGTTCCTCGCGCTGGCCCAGGTGATCATCTATGCGGGGGCGATCATGGTCCTCTTCGTCTTTGCGATCATGGTGCTGATCCCGGGGAAAGAGGAGACCGGCCCTGATCCGAAACGGCCAGTCCGACTGCTTGCGATCGCTCTGGCGGGTCTGCTTCTGCTCGAGGTGTCATTGATCCTCCGCTCCACGATCTTGAGCACGCCGGGACAGGGCCGGCCTCCAGGCAGCATCGAGGCGGTGGGCCGGCTGCTCTTCACCGATTACCTCCTGCCCTTCGAGATCGCCTCGGTCCTGCTCCTCGCGGCCATTGTGGGAGTGTTGGTACTGGCCAAGCGAAAGGTGTCATAATATGCAGGTTGATGAAGAAGGCCCATCTGCGGCGAAGGCTTTCCTCGGAGTGGGGCACGCCCCCCTTCCGAAACCTCCCCCCAAGCTTGCGCGAGCGAAGCCCGCGCTCGAACGGAGAATGCGGTTGTGCCTCCCTGCGACGTACAACCGCGTACGCCTCAGTCGTCCCACCCTTCGCCGCCTTGCATCTGGACCTTTTTGATCAACCTGAACTAACAGGGGTCTTTCACGATTCATATGGTTCCTGAATCGGCCTACGTGGCGCTGTCAGCGGTCCTGTTCACGACCGGAGTGGTCGGCGTCCTGGTTCGGCGGAACCCGCTGGTGATTTTTATGTCGATCGAGCTGATGCTGAACGCCGCCAATCTGGCCCTCGTCGCATTTGGGCAGCGACACGGCAATACAGACGGCCAGGTGCTGGTCCTCTTCGTCATGACTGTTGCCGCCGCTGAGGTGGCGGTGGGTCTGGCGATCATTCTCAGCATCTTTCGCCTGCGGCGGCGGCTGAATATCGATGATTTGAACCTGATGCGCTGGTGATGGAGCGCTGGCTGCAAGCGCAGAGCCCTGAATGCACGTGAGCACGGGCGGGCGATAGCCCGGGGGCCCGTGCTGCAATCAGAAGGAGAGAGCTGACGGTGAGCGCTGAGAACATACGCGCCGTCGATGCCGAGTTGGGGCAGCAGCTCCTGAAAGAGATGCTTCTGATCAGGCGCTTCGAGGAGAAATCGGCGGAGATGTACGCCCTGGGGAAGATCGGCGGCTTCCTTCACCTTTACATCGGGCAAGAGGCTGTCGCCGTGGGGGCGATCTCGACCATCGGGAGAGACGACTACGCCATTGCGTCCTACCGCGACCATGGCCACTGCCTCGCGAAAGGCGCGGACCCGAAGCGAGTGATGGCCGAGCTCTTTGGCCGGCGCGATGGCCTCTCCAAAGGGAAAGGCGGCTCGATGCACCTGTTTGACCGCTCCGTCAACTTCATGGGTGGTCACGCGATTGTCGGGCAGCATCTCCCCCTGGCCGCAGGCGTGGGCTTCGCCATTAAGTACGAGGGGAAAGACCAGGTCATCCTCTGCTTCTTCGGCGACGGCGCGGTCCCTGAGGGGGAGTTCCACGAAGCCATGAACCTCTCCGCCCTCTGGAAGCTCCCGGTGGTCTACATCTGTGAGAATAACCGCTACGCCATGGGGACCGAGATCCACCGGGCGTTGTCACAGACCGATGTCTACAAGTTCTCTGCCGCGTACGGCATTCCCGGTGAGGCGGTGGACGGGATGGATGTCCTGGCGGTGCGGGAATCCGTTGCGCGGGCAGTGGAGCGCGCCCGGCGTGAGAAGACCCCAGCGCTCATCGAGGCGCGCACCTACCGATTCAGGGGGCACTCGATGCGTGACCCGTCGGCGGCGATCTATCGAACCAAGGAGGAGGTGGAGCGCGAGAAACAGCGCGATCCAATCGCGCTCTTCCGAGACCGGCTGGTGAAGGACAATCTCCTCAGCGAGATGGAGTGGCAGACGATCGAGAAAGAGGTCACCGAGATCGTCGAGGAGGCGGTGATCTTTGCTGACAACTCGCCCGAGCCGCCACTGGAGTGGCTTCTCACGGATGTCTATCGGGAATCGGGGTCCGGGGTCCGGGGTTCGGGGTTCGCCGATCCTCCGGAACCGAGGTGATGTGATGCCCGTGATAACCTACCGTGAGGCATTGAATCTCGCGCTCCGCGAGGAAATGCGGCGGGACCCCCGTGTTTTCATCATGGGAGAAGAGGTCGGGCTGTACGAAGGGGCCTATAAAGTGACGCAGGGGTTGCTCAAAGAGTTCGGCGCCAAGCGCGTGATCGACACGCCAATCTCAGAATCGGGGTTCACCGGGGTGGGGATCGGCGCGGCCATGGCCGGGTTAAGGCCGGTCGTGGAGATGATGACCTTCAACTTTGCGATCCTGGCCCTGGACCAGATCGTCAACTCCGCAGCCAAGCTCCTCTACATGTCTGGCGGCCAGTACAATATCCCCCTTGTGATCCGCGGGCCAGGCGGACCCGCCCACCAGCTCGCGGCCCAGCACTCGCAGTCGATGGAGAGTTACTTTTGCCACGTCCCGGGGCTCAAGGTGGTGCGACCGTCAACCCCAGAGGATGCCAAGGGGCTCCTGAAGTCCGCGATCAGGGACGAGAACCCCGTGATCTTCATCGAGGCCGAGACACTCTACGGGATGAAAGGGGAAGTGCCAGACGACCCGGAGTTTTTGATCCCGCTGGGCCAGGCCGTGGTCCGACGCCAAGGGAGTGACGTCACGGTCATTGCATACATGGGAATGATGTACCGGGTCATGGAGGTGGCGGACGAGCTTGAAAAGGAAGGGATCTCCATCGAAGTGGTTGATCCGCGAACGCTGAGGCCGATGGACACGGAGACGATCCTCAACTCGGTCAGGAAAACCCATCGCGCGGTGGTGGCTGAGGCCGGCGCCGGGTTTGCCGGGATGGGATCGGAGATCGCGGCGTTCATCACGGAGAACGCCTTTGATGATCTCGACGCGCCCGTCGAGCGCGTGACCGGGGCCAACGCGCCGATGCCATACGCGAAGAATCTGGAGCAGGCGAAGACGCCATCGAAAGAGAAGATCATCGAGGCCATCAGGAGCGTCGCCTATGTGTAGCGCTCAACAAGATGCGTTAGCTCGTCGCGTTCGTCTTGGATCTCAGATCGCAGATGTCAGATGTCAGTTGGTCGTACTTCCGACATCCGAGATCAGACATCCGACATCCGTCTGAGGAATGCCATGGCGATCACAAAAGTGGTGATGCCGAAGCTCTCCGAGGCAATGGAGACCGGCAAAGTCCTGAAGTGGCTGAAGCGGGAGGGCGACAAGGTCGAGGGCGGCGAGATCATCGCCGAGATCGAGACCGACAAGGCCGACATCGAGCTTGAGGCCTTTGGCTCTGGCGTGCTGAGAAAGATCCTGGTTCCCGCGGGCGAGCGCGCTCCAGTGGGTGAGCTGATCGCGGTGGTCGCTGCTCCTGACGACGATCTTTCCCAGGTGACTTCGGCTGGAGAGCGGCCGGAAGCGGCCATCGGGGCAAAATCACCCGCTGCGTCCCCCAAACCACCAGAAGCCCCCGCGCCGTCTCGCACCCAACCGACCGTGGCACCCGCTCCGCAGGTTGGGGCCGCTCCCGCGCGGGAACGGTTGAAAGCCTCGCCGCTGGCGAGGAAGATCGCCCAGGCTTCAGGTGTGGATCTCGGGGTTGTTCAGGGCACGGGCCCGGGGGGTCGCATCATTCGCCGGGATATCGAGCGGTACGCGGCGGTCCCCACGGCGCCTCGGGATCGGCGTGTCGGAGGCCCGGAGTTTGAGGATCTCCCGCTCTCGAGCCTGCGGGCCGCGATCGCGAAGCAGATGGCCCAGGCCAAAGCGGTCGCTCCCCACTTCTACCTCACCAGTGAGATCGCAATGGACCGGGCGTCAGCGCTCCGCGAGGAGCTGAACGAGCTCGCAGAGCGGCCGAAGATTTCGTTCACCGATCTGATCGTCAGGGCCGCGGCATTGGCCCTTGCGATTCATCCGGAGGTCAATGCATCGTTCCAGGGCGACGCGATTCGCGTGCACCATCGCGTCCACATCGGCATCGCCGTCGCCCTCGAAGAGGGGCTGATCACACCGGTGCTGCGGGATGCGGCCGCGAAGTCTCTCCACGAGATCGCTCGAGAAACGCGAGACCTAGCCGAGCGGGCGAGGAACCGGAAGCTTCGATCCCAGGAGCTGTCGGGCGCGACCTTCACCATCTCCAACCTCGGGATGTACGAGATCGACGAGTTCATCGCGATCATCAATCCGCCCGAGGGGGCGATCCTGGCGGTGGGATCAGTGGTGGAGAAGCCGGTGGCGGTCAACGGCAGGATCGAGGTCGGCCGGAGAATGCGCGTCACGCTCTCCTGTGATCACCGGGTGATGGATGGCGCGATGGGCGCCCGGTTCCTTCAGGACCTCAGGCGTCTTCTGGAGGCGCCGTCGCGCTTGTTGATGTAGCAAAAACGCACGCGGTACGGGCGGGCGTGCCCAGTTCGTACGCGCAGCGCGTGAATGCACGCGAGCGCGGGCGAGGCGAAGCCCCCTTGACACGAACAGTGTCAAGGGCCGCGCTGCAATCAAACGGAGCACACACGTGGCGGCTCAAAAGTTTGATCTGGCGGTGGTCGGGACCGGGCCGGGTGGGTACGTCGCGGCGATCCGGGCCTCTCAACTGGGGCTCAAAGTCGCTGTGGTGGAGGAGGATCGACCGGGCGGCGTCTGCTTGAACTGGGGGTGCATTCCCACCAAGGCGCTGCTGAGAAACGCCGAGGTCCTTGACCTCGTGCAGCGCGCTCAGGAGTTCGGCATCTCGGTCGGCCCGGTGAAGGCTGACTATGCCCAGGCGATTGCGCGGAGCCGGAAGGTGGCCGACCGTCTCTCAAAGGGGATCGAGTTCCTCTTCAAGAAGAACAAGATCACGCTTTTCCCAGGGAGGGGACGCCTCACCGCCCCAACCCAGGTGGTGGTGAAGACCGCGTCAGGAGAGGAGACGATCGAAGCGAAGCACGTGATCGTGGCCACAGGCTCCGAGCCGAAATCGCTCCCCGGGGTGACCATCGACGAGAAGCGGATCATCTCTTCGACCGGCGCGCTCAAGATCGATCAGGCGCCCGCCTCGCTGTTGATTATCGGCGCGGGAGCTGTTGGGGTGGAGTTCGCTGATGTCTATGCCGCGTATGGGGTGAAGGTGACGCTGCTCGAAGCCCTCCCTCGCGTGGTTCCGGTTGAAGATGAAGAAGTCTCGACTCATCTCAACCGCCTCTTCACAAAGCGCGGGATCGAGATCAAGACAGGAGCCAAGGTGAGCGCCGTCACGATGGACGCCAAAGGCGTCACCGTCAACGCAGCGGTCGACGGAAAGGCCGAGCAGTTCACCGTCGACCAGGTCCTCATGGCGGTCGGGCGTCAAGCGAAGACAGAAGGGCTCGGGCTCGAGGCGCTCGGCGTTGCGATGGAGAAAGGGTTCGTGAAAGTGACCCCCCAGATGGGGACCTCTCTGCCTGGCCTGTACGCGATCGGCGATCTGGCTGGACCCCCGCTCCTCGCGCACAAGGCGATGGCTGAAGGAGTGGTCGCGGCCGAGACGATCGCGGGGCGCAAAGCCCGTCCTGTCGATTATGGAAACGTTCCGAGCTGCACGTACTGCCGTCCCCAGATCGCGAGCCTCGGGCTGACCGAGACCCAGGCCCGGGAGCGCGGGCACGCGATCAGCGTCGGGCGTTTTCCGTTCCAGGCCAGCGGCAAAGCTCTGGCCCTCGGTGAGACGGATGGCTTCGTCAAGGTCGTGGCGGATAAGACCACGGGCGAGATCCTCGGCGCGCACATCCTCGGCGCGGAGGCCACCGAACTGATCCACGAGTTCGCGATTGGGCGAACCGTGGAGGCCACGCTGGAAGAGATCATTCACACGGTCCATGCTCACCCAACGATGTCGGAGGCGTCTCTGGAAGCGTCGTTGGGAGCGCTGGGCCAAGCGATCCACATTTAGGAGAATCGGGGCTCGGGGGTCGCTTTTTAGGGC
>DATEAO010000176.1:0-5058 GCA_035288345.1 Candidatus Methylomirabilota bacterium
CTCCGATCCTCAAGCGTTGAGAGACACACTCGAGGGCGATCACTCCCGCCGGTCGCGCCTGTTGCAGCCGCGCGAGCGCCAAGCGCGTGGCCTGACCCGCGGCCCCCATGACCGTCTGGTCAGTGGCTTTCATGAGGCGAATCAGGGCGCCCTCGGGAACCTCGGACGCGCAGACCACTGAGCCGTCATCGAGCGGCCACAGGGTCACTCTGAGCTTCTGGTCCCCTTCCTGGTAGATCCATCCGATGATGTGCTCCATCAAGAACGGCACCACGTTCTCGCCTTCGAGCGTCACTCCGCGCTCCCGGGCAAAGTCTCGGTAGACTTCGAGCGCAGGCCGGCCATTGATCTCTTTCACGACCGCGCCGTCCGAGCGCGTGACCCGCATCGTGGGACCGATGGGGCTCCAGCCGTGACTGATCCCGATCCCGAGCGGCGTTGTGCAAAGGATTTCAGCGCAGACAAACGCGTCCGTGAGCGCTTCCTCTTGATAGAAGACCGGCGTCGACTTGAACTGAGCGTCGTCTCCTGCCGCGCCGCCCGCCAGCTCATACTGAAGCGCCGTGCGCATCATCAGCTCATGGATCAACGCCTCACCGCCTCCGGCCAGCGGATCGGTGAAAAGCAGAATGGCGCGGTGAACCAGGCCGGCCTTGAGCGACTCCGGAGAAGCGCCCTGAAACGACGAGACAGCGTCGCCAACCGCGCGTGAGAGATCCTGTTTGAGACCCCGGCCACACCCCACCGTGAACCTCATGCGATCTGAGCTGATCGTGGTGACCACGACAGACCCGCTCAGCACCCCTTCTTCGGTGAACTCTCCAGCAGACGAGCAACCGATGAGAGGAGCATTCCCCGTCACGCTACGAACGCCCTTGAGCGCCTTTTCGTGGCACTGTTGCGGGGAAGCAAAGACGATCGCCAGATCTGGGGATCCAGAGATCCCAAGCTCGTCGAGCGCGGAGTATGCGGCGCTCCGGCCGCACTCAAATCCCGTCTCGCCCTTCCCTACCCCTGTGGCCATCCGAGTCGCCATAGCAAACCCTTTCCTTTCGTGAGGTCTACTGGAAGTTAATTGCGCACACACAAGCCCAGAGACACCGACGGCTATCAGAAATATCGGCGCTCCGCGAGGAAAGAACAGGGGGGTTTAGGTGGAGGAACTTACAGCAGGAGGCTCAGCTTCCCGACAGGCAGGATCAGGCGCCGAGAAAACGCACCCTGTTCGTGAAAAAGATCGTGCGCTCGACCCAGGCGGAAGCCCGCGGCCGGGGGTTCCCATCATCTCGGCGCCGCGGAGGCTGGAGATGTTAGAGAGGGTTCCGGAAAGAAGCCGGGCGGGCAATCGCGCCCTTCTGCGGGAGCCCTTCGCGCCGGCCCCTGTCAGGACGCGCGCCGCGCTCGAAATGCCTCGGGCGACTCTTTCTTCTCGCGCAGGCGCTTGACGAGCTCGCCGTAGGAGGAGGTGCGGATGATGCGGTCGAACTGGGACCGGTAGTTGCTGATCAAGCTCACGTTCTCGAGGGACACGTCATAGATGAGCCAGCGCGCGCCGCGGCGGATCATCCGTGACTCTGCCGGGACCTCGGTGCCCTTCCTGGTGATGATGCGGGCGCGCACGATGGCGTAGTCCCCTTCGACGGTCTCTCCGACGTAGCGGATGCGCTCGCCGCCGTACTCGTCGATTCGCGCGATGTAGGTGCGCTCCAGGAGGTCGGCGAAGAGCTGCACGAACTCCTCCCGCTCGGCCGGCGTGCGCGCCTGCCAGTGGGGGCCGAGCGCGCGCCGGGCCGTCTCAGAGACGTCGAAGATCTCGATGGCGATCTTGCGCACTGCCGCCCGACGATCCTGGGGTTTGAGGGTCGAGTCATCCAGCGCCTTGAGGACCTGGTCGGAGTACTCGCGGAGCTGGTCCGTCGGCGCTCCCGCCCACACGGGTGCCACCACGGATGCCACGATCGCCAACGCCAAAAGTGTTTCTTTCATTTCCTCTCCCTGTCGTGAATCCTCACGAGCTGCCCTGTCTCTTGCGCTCGGCGCGACGCTCGGCATCGAGACGCTCCAACTCAATCTTTGAATGATCCACGTAGATCATCGCGTCCGCAATCGCTCGATGGCGGGCTTGCTCGGCGATCAGCCGATGCATGGCCTGGCAGACGCGACGGTACGCCGGGTGCCCTTGGGGCGTGGTGCGAAGCTCGATGAGGTGCATGGCTTCGCGGGCGTTCATCTCCATATAAAACCGGACGCGGTAGGCCATGGCCACGGCATAAGGGGCGACCCCCTCGAACCCTGCCTCCCGCAGCCGCCCATAGAGCGAGGCCGATTTCTCCATCACCTGCCGCCAATCGTCGAGCGCGCCGGCCTCCTCGATCTCCTCGGGAGTCATGAACCCGTGGCGGGGAGAGAGGGGCTGCCACTCCAGCGTGAGAAGGCGGTGGCGCTGCAGGTCTCGAAACGCGCCATAGTCAGCCAGGATATCGAAGCGGTAGCCCGTGCGCTCGAGGGCCCGGCCGGGCTTGTGGCGACGGTTCGCGCGCTTCCCCACGTACGCGGAGAGGAGCGCGCGCCGCTCCTCGTGCGTCATTCTCCTGGCAATCGCCAAGAGCTGGTCATCAGGAAGGTCGGAGAACGGATAGAGGGCCGCGGCAACAACTTTGATCTCCCCGTCAGGATCAAAGTCTGTCAGGATCACTTCGGGTCTCGGCTCCGGCGTGATGCCAGCCAGGAGCTTCTCGGCAACCGCCTGAGTGCTCTGGCGCGTGTCGGCCAGATACTCTGACCAGACCCCGCCCCGGTCAGGGCGGTCCACGCGCTTGAGGAAGGCGGGGATGACTTTCCGAAGCTCCACGAGCATCAGCTCGGCATAGTGCCGAACCTCGGCGAGCGGATGAGCCCGCATCCTGAGCAGCAACGCCTCGTACGCCTGCCCGGTGCCGTAAATGCCTACATTGGAAACGGTCGCGGCAGGCAAGAGCCCTCGAAGAGTGTCGAGCGCTTTGGCTCGGATCGTCATCCGATAGGCACTGTCGGACTCGTCGGATGCTTTCGGATGCTTGCGGCTCAAGTGTTCCCGCATCGGCCCGAGCCATTTTGCATAGGTCCCAAACGCGTGATCCAGGCTGCTCGTGTACTCCGGTCTCAGCGGGGCGTCCTGCAGCTCAGCCGGCACGTGGTACCGCCACTGGCCGCCAGGCCGGTCGTCGTAGGGAACGTAGCGGGTGGATTGCTCGAGATAGGCCGCGAGGCGCCCCCACTCGAGCACCTTCGTCAAGAGGTTCGAAGCGCCCTCGCACGCCAAGTGGACCCCGCCAAGCTGGGCCACGGAGTCGTCGCCATACTCGTTGAAGACCCGCTCGTAGAGATCCTCAGCCCGCTTCGTGCCGGCGCGCGTCGCGGCCGGGAGCTCGGTGGTCTGGTCCAGAAACTCCTCGAGGAACAGACGGCGGAGCGACTTCGCGGAGCGCGAGTAGCGCGCGAAGAGCGCGCCCTTCACCACCTCCGGCAGGTGCACGAGCGCAAACACCGGGCCGTCGAGGTTTGTAAAGTACGGCGCCAGCGCTCGGCGCTCTTCAGCGGTGAAGGTCTCAATCATGCATTTTGGATTTTGCCCCCATGGATTTCCACGAAATCCAAACATGGGGGCACCCATGTTTAGGTTTGCTCCGCAAACCTATGGGTGGATTTTCGATTTTGGATTTTAGCTTCGACAGGTCGAATTGTATCACAGGAACGGGTCGAGCGCGGGGAGCACCCTTGGCACCGACGGCGTCAAGGGCCGGGGGCCCACGCCACAATAGGACGCCCACGCTGTGATTGACGTCGGCCGGAAAACCGTGCTACAACGCCAGCGTCGTCGAATAGAGAAAGGGGGCTTTATGAAACAGGCGCTACGTATCTTGCTCGTTTCCCTCGCCCTCCTCACTGCGGCATGCGCCGGGCTCGCTTCGATTGGCCGTGAGTTTCCCTCTCCTTCGGCAGAGATGATTCGAGCCGGACAGACCTCGAAACCCGATCTGCTTCGAATGTTCGGCGAGCCAACCGAGGTTGGGTTGGATACAGGAGACCAGACGTGGTCGTGGCTCTACGCTCAATTCACCGGGGAGCAGCGCAGAAAGCAGCTCACCGTGCGGTTCGACGACCGGGGGATCGTCAAATCGTACTCGTTCAACTCCAGCTTCTCCGAGGACATGAAGCGCCTCAAATAAGGAGGGAGCGAATATGCCCGTCATCACTGTGCAGATGCTGGAAGGCCGGACCATAGACCAGAAGCGCGAGATCGCCGCGGCCATCACGGATGTGATGGTGAAGATCGGAAAGGCCCATCCCGACTCGACCATGGTGATCATGCAAGAGGTTCCGAAGTCGAACTGGTCAAGGGCCGGCAAACTCGTCGTCGACAGCTAACACGTGAAGCGTGAAGTGTCTCGAACTCAAAAGACGGGAGGCGTCACAGCGAGAAACGGGATTCGGGATTGGGGATCGCAGCCCGGCCCTCAGCACAAGGCTCTGATCACGCGAGCACGGGCGGGCGATAGCCCGGGTGCCCGTGCTGTAAAAAAAATGGCGCGTGGACGTTGCCACGCGCCAGGAGCCTACGGAAAGGAGAAGACGGAAGGGGTTAGTCGGACTGGGCGCGCTTGAGCGCTTTTAGTCGCTTCTTCCGAGCCTCGGCCTGCTTGCGCTTACGCTTCACGGAAGGCTTTTCGTAAAACGCCCTCCGCTTCATCTCTTTGAACAGGCCCCCCTTCAGCATCTCTCGTTTGAGAATCTTGAGCGCCTGCTCAACCTGGTTGTCGAATACCCTTACTTCCACGGACTTCTCTCACCCCCTTGGAGTCACTGCGTGAGAGCAGTAAAGAGACTTAAAGCCTTGAAAAAGCACCCTCAGGCTAATGCTTTCCAACATTGATGTCAAGCGGCTTAGTTTCGGGGTTCGCGATGCGGGATTCGGGAATCGGGATTGGAGATCCGAAGTGCGAATCCCGAACCCCGGACTCCCGACCCCGAGCCCCTGGCCCCTGACCCGGAGCTACCGGAAGAACTCCTGGACGCGAA
>DATEAO010000177.1:0-5567 GCA_035288345.1 Candidatus Methylomirabilota bacterium
CAGGATCGCTTGGAACTGCTCTTGGCCGGGCCTCGGCCCCAGCAGGTGGAGGCCGCGCGGGCTCAGGTGAACGAAGCGGCCGCGGCGCTCCAGCAGGCCGAGGCCCGTCGCCGTGAGATGCGGATCGTGGCGCCGATCTCAGGGGTCGTGCTCAGAAAGAATCTCGAGGTCGGGGAGACCGCGAACCCAGGGGTTCCGATTCTCACGCTGATCGATCCCACCGATCTGTGGCTCCGCGCCTATGTCCCCGAGGTCGACGTGGGACGGATCAAGATCGGGCAGCGCGCGCGGCTCAAGATCGATGCGTTCCCGAGTCGTCACTTCGATGCGCGGCTGAGCGAGATCGCCTCGGAGGCCGAGTTCACGCCGAAAAATGTTCAGACTCAGAAGGAGCGCGTCAATCTGGTCTTCCGTGTCAAGATCAGGATTGACAACCCTGAAGGCCTCCTCAAGCCCGGCCTCCCCGCTGACGCCGAAATCCTTTTGGCGGAGTGAGTGAAGAGTGAAGAGTGAAGAGTGAAGAGTGAAGAGTAACAAGTCCTTCGTGGTCCTCATGCGCTTCACGCTTCACCGCTGAAAACTAATGGACGCGGTGGTCACTGAGGATCTTACGAAGCGGTTCGGGCGGGTAACGGCCGTTGACCATCTCTCCCTGCGAGTGCGCGCAGGAGAGCTGTACGGCTTCCTCGGCCCGAACGGCTCCGGGAAGACCACCACCCTCCGCATGCTGTGCGGGATTCTTGCTCCGACAGAGGGGCGCGGCACGGTCCTTGGCTACGACGTTCTTCGCCAGGCTGAGCTGGTGAAGGCATCGATCGGATACATGTCGCAGCGCTTCTCCCTCTACGATGATCTGACCGCGTGGGAAAATCTCAACTTCTACGCCTCCGTCTACGGGGTGCCTCGGAAACAGCGGGAGAGCCGCCTCAGTCAGATGGTGAGGCTCGCCGATCTCACCGGCCAGGAGCGAAAGGAGGCGGGCCAGCTCTCGGGCGGGTATCGTCAGCGGCTGGCTCTGGCGTGCGCGCTGGTTCACGCTCCCAAGCTCGTCTTTCTCGATGAGCCGACCGCGGGGGTGGACCCGGTCTCACGACGGAATTTCTGGGCGATCGTTCGACGTCTCGCCGATGAGGGAATCACGATTATGGTGACCACGCACTACATGGACGAGGTCGAGCATTGCGATCGGCTCGGGTTTCTCTATCAGGGGAAGCTCATCGCGGAGGGGTCCCCGTTGGAGATCAAGACCACGGCATTCCGAAAACCAGTGCTTGAGCTTTCCACCCCCAACCTCAGGAAGACGGCTGATCTGCTGGAGCAGTGGGAGGCGGTTGAAGAGGTTGTCAGGGTCGGGGATCGGCTCAGAATCATCCTCACCGACGAGCAGTTGACCGCGGCGGATGTCGACGCGTGGCTCAACGGGCGGGGGGTCGAAGCGAGCGCAGAAGCCGTGCCCGCGTCGATCGAAGATCTCTTCGTCTCGTTCGTGGATCGGGAAAGGAAGACGCGGCTGAGGGAGCAGCTTCGCGCGGTGGGGCCATGACGATAAGCGTCGCATCTCTTCGTTCTCGGTCGTCGCCAATCCTCACGTACCCGGCGTACGCTCCGGTTGGCTCCTCCCTCGGGCCTCGATCTGCTCGCTTCTCGTCACGGCCCGAACCTCGCGGGTGAGCAGATGGGAAGGCTGCTTGGAATCATTCGGAAGGAGTTCATTCACCTCAGGCGCGACGCGCTCGCGCTCACGCTGGCGCTCTTTGTTCCTGTGGTGATGCTCTTCATCTTCGGCTACGCCATCAACACGGACGTGAAGCACATTCCCACCGCGGTCTGGGATCAGTCAGGGGATGTCGAGACCGCCAAGCTGCTGGAGGCCTTCAGCAACAGCCAGTATTTTGACCTGAAGTATCGCGCGCGCTCGTTCGCCGAGATCAGCGGGTTTCTCGACCGCGGCAAGGCGAAAGTGGGGATCGTGATCCCCCCGGATTTCGCTCAGCGGTTGGCGAACCGCCAGGCTCCAGCGATCCAGGTGGTGGTGGACGCCTCTGACCCGATGGTGGCGACCTCGGCGGTCAATTCCGCCAACGCGCTCGGTCAGGCGCGTTCGCTCGAGATTCTGATCGAGAATGTCGGGCGAAGCTCGATCAGGGCCACCCCGCCGCTCGACGTGAGGGTCCGGGCGTGGTACAACCCGGATCTCGAAAGCGCGATCTTCATCGTGCCGGGCCTGATTGGCGCCCTCCTCATGCAGACCACCATCACCGTGATGGCGGCTGCCATTGTCCGTGAGCGGGAGCGCGGCACGCTTGAGGCGCTGGTGGTCAGTCCGATCAGGCGGTGGGAGCTGATCCTCGGAAAGATCCTCCCCAATCTTCTGGTCGCCTATGGGCAGATGACGCTGGCGCTCGTCGTCGCTTACTACATCTTCCACGTTCCGATTCGCGGCAGCCTGCTGCTCCTTTACCTCTTGTCCCTGCTCTTCATGACCGGCACGTTGGGGATCGGGATTTTTATCTCGACGATGTCCCGCACCATCCCGCAGGCGATGCAGCTCTCCTTCCTCGCCGTGCTGCCGTCCATCTACCTCTCCGGGCTGCTCTTTCCCATCGAAGGGATGCCCGAGCCCGCGCAGTGGCTCTCAGCCGTGATCCCGCTCACCTACTACCTCAGGATCGTCCGCGGCATCATTTTGAAGGGCGTGGGCATCGATTACCTCTGGGGCCAGGTCATTCCGCTGCTCATCTTCGGCGCGGTGATCTTTACACTCAGCGTCCTCAGATTCCGCAAATCCCTCGACTGAGGCCGCTGAAAAAGGCCTATCTGCGGCGTTGGCTCGGTTGTGCCTCCCTGCGACATACAACCGGTATGCCTCAGTCGTCCCAACCTTCGCCGCCTTGCATCTGGACCTTTTTGATCGGCCTCAAAGCCATGCAGCCGCGTCGATAAGCGTCGCATCCCGTCGTTCTCGGTCGTCGGAACCCCTCAACGTACCAGGCGTACGCCTCGGGATCCCTCCTTCCTCGGGCCTTGGGCTGCTCGCTTCTCAACGCGGCATTGGAACTAGAGAGGCTGCTGAAAAAGGCCCATCTGCGGCGGCGTTGGCTCGGCTGTGCCTCCCTGCGACATACAACGGCGTATGCCTCAGTCCTCCCAACCTTCGCCGCCTAGCATCTGGACCTTTTTGAGCGACCTCAACGAGTGCGAAGCACCTATCGTTGCTGGCTTCTCGTCTGAGGCCGCTGCAAGTGCTCGTCAGATCTCGAGGAGAAAAGGGCTCCCGCGAACGACGAGAGTAGTGTTCGTCGATGATCTTAAGGCCTCGCGCGAAGTCTCTTCAGCGTCCCTAGTACTGGAGCGTTCCTCTGCTCGTCCGGGACAATGGGGTCATCGTCCTCCTGAATGGCCACGACGTCAATGTCATACGGCCCAACCTCCCATGCTTCACGCACAACGAGCTGTTGTTTGAGCAACTGGTTATCCCGTCCTATAGTTATTTGCTGGCCCACCTGAAAGGCGAAGGTCAGGATGTAGCTCTTGCATACCTCGTAGCTGTCGAGGAACCGCTTCAGGTTCTCGCTTGAGGACGGCTCCATCGTGTTGATCCTCGCGACCATCACGGCGTGCGTGATGGTCGACTGCGTAAAGCTTACAACAGGGTCCGAGCCAAGCACCACGCGGTATGCGTGCGGACTAGCCTTGCTCACCCCGCGGATGATGGCGACTCGCAGCTTGTTATCATCATCGCGGGAGCCAAGTTCGGAGCGCCAGAGTGCAAATATCTTTGCTGCCGGCATGCGGTTCTTGAACAGCAACGCCAGGACCGGCGGTAAGACGTTGTGCGAGACGGTCGCGAACACAGTGCCAGACCAGGACGCCTCAATCCACAGCGTTTCGCGAATGAGGGAGATCGTCTGCATTTGATTGTGTGCGGTACTGCTTGGGTCGGCGAGTTCGTCTGGCGGTTCCACTCCTGGGTCGGCCAGCGTGGGGCGCTTCCCGCCATTGAGCCCTGGCGTCTGCTGGCGATCCTCGCCGTCCCATACTTTCTCTCTGGTTAGGGGGAACGCCTTAGAGGCTCCCCCGGTCCATGACTCGAGCGTCGTCTTCGGTTCGTTGCCGAGCACATTCCCCACAACGACGAAACTTGTGGTGAAATCGAGCGCGCGCTGGGGTGCGAGTTCATCGCGGAATAACTTTGTCAGCAGTGGTTCCGGCTCGCACATGACAAACACCCGGGCGATCACGTGCACCACGAAATCGAAGAGCCGCTTCTTGAGGCGACGTTGATCGTCCTGAGATAGCGTGTGTGGTTCGAACGACCGGCAGCGAATGTCGACGTGTGGCCTGCCGTCATAGTCTCGCAGCTCGAATGTAAAGGGCGCCTCCGCGAAATCGGACAGTCGCACTTTGATCGTCAAGGTAGGCTCGCGCGCGACCATACGATCGAGTAGACCCGTTGCGAGGAGGCCTTCGATGGCGGCGAGCGCGGATTCCGCAAGCTCCAAGCAGGGGGACTTATTCCAGCAGTCCACAGTGATCTGGCACCCGAGCACATTCGAACTCAATGTCACGGTCCGGGTCGTACAGAGTAGCGGCTTCGGCGGGAGATCCTTCGCCGCCGGCTGGTCGCGCCACTTCCGAAACAGCTCGCGCTTGGAGTCGGCGCTCGTCGGCCCCTCAAGAAGTTCTGCAGGTACCTCATCTTCGTAGCCAAGCGCGTACATGAGCGCGAAGGCCGCCCCAGGCAGATCGAGGCGATCAAGCACCTCCGGTAGCACGGCCAACTCCTGAAGTTCCGAGAGGTCAGCTCGGAGAAGCAGGATGCCGAGGATGGGATCGAAGGTCTGATCATACTTGGAGAGCCGTTCCATGCTATAGCCTCGATCGGTAACCACGGCGCGGATGATGCGGTCGAGTTCATGCCACGCCAGGAGATGCGGTAGGCGACCGAGGCGAAGCTCGATCCACTTAATGCGGTTGTAGCAGACCGCCTGCTGTGGCGTCGCCTTGTCATATGTCCAGAACTCATTCATCGAGATCGACGCAGCCGAGAGCATTGTGCCCCGCGCGGCCCAAAGAAGACCGACCTGCTCGTACGCCCGAGCGCAAAGATACAACGACCGCACCGCGTCATGACGGCTCTCGTGTTTGTACAACCGGCCGAGCGCGCGGCCAAGCGTACGGATCGCTTCGTAAGGGTGATTGACGTCAAGTTGCTGCGCCCCGCGCGCTAGGAGCATCCGGGCTGCCGATACTTCACCTTCGCGGCGAGCGGCCGTTTGCACCAAAGTCTCGAAAACCTCCTCATAGGTTGGGCGGCTGCCAAGGACCCTGCCCAACTCGGTAAGGATCTGTACTAGTGGTTCGAACGGATAGCCGACGAGCGACTCAGAGTCGTGGATGACAGCGACCAGCTCGCGGAGGATGGAATCAATCGCATTTGGCTGCGCCAAGATGAGTCTCACGATGAGCCGCAGCGTGCGGGCCTGTAGAGCGGTGCTCGGGCGCTCCTGCTCCAGCGCCAATCGGTCGAGCTCTGCGATTAGGGCCGTCGCTCGACCGTGCATATC
>DATEAO010000178.1:0-2793 GCA_035288345.1 Candidatus Methylomirabilota bacterium
CCCGGGCCGAGGATCCGGTCCTGCTCCATCATATCGATGAAGCGGGCGGCCTTGGGGTAGCCGAGACGCATCCGCCGTTGGAGGAACGAGATGGAGCCCTGGCGCTGGGAAATCACCAGCCGGACGGCATCCCAGTAGAGATCATCGAGCGCCACATCGCCCTCGGCTTCAGCCTCACTCTCCGTCGGCAACTCGACCTCCTCGTAGACCGCGGTGCCCTGGCTGCGCAGGAAGTCGGTCACCTGGTGAATCTCTTCCTCCGAGACCAACGAGCCGTGGACCCTGACCGGGCGCGACGACCCCGGCGGGAGAAAGAGCATGTCGCCCCTTCCCAGGAGCTGCTCGGCGCCGTTCTGATCGAGGATGGTCCGCGAGTCCACTTTGGACGCGACCTGAAACGCGATGCGCGCGGGAAAGTTGGCCTTGATCAAGCCGGTAATCACGTCTACCGAGGGCCGCTGAGTGGCGATGATGAGATGGATGCCGACCGCACGCGCCACCTGGGCCAACCGGGCGAGCGAGTTTTCGACATCGCCGGCCGAGACCATCATCAGATCCGCCAGCTCGTCGACGATCACCACCCAGTACGGCAGCCGTTCCTCAGGCGGGACTTCCCGGTTATACCCTTCGACGTTCCGCACGTGCTTGCCCGCCAGGAGCTTGTAGCGCTCGTCCATCTTCCCGACGATCCACCTGAGGCGCGCCGCCGCTTCTTTTGCGTCTGTCACCACCGGGGCCATGAGGTGAGGAATCCCCTCGTAGACCCCCAACTCCAAACGCTTGGGGTCGATCATGAGAAAGCGCACCTCGGCGGGCGTGGCTTTGTAAAGGATCGAGCAGATCATCGCGTTCAACCCCACGCTCTTCCCCGATCCCGTGGACCCGGCGACCAAGAGGTGGGGCATGCTCGCGAGATCAGCCACGTACGGCTGACCGATCGCGTCCTTGCCGAGCGCGAGCGTCAGCTTCCCCTTCGCCTCGATGAACTCCTGAGAGACAAAGACCTCACGGAGATAGACGGTTGAGGGCTCGGGGTTCGGCACCTCGATGGCCACCGTGCCTCGTCCAGGAATCGGCCCCACCACCCTCACCGCCGCTGCCTTCATGGCCAGGGCCAGATCATCGCCGAGATTCACGACCTGATTCACCTTGATTCCCGGCGCGGGCTCGAATTCATACGCGGTGATGATGGGTCCCGGGTTTACTTGAACGATCCGCCCCTCCACCTCAAAATCCTGGAGCTTCCTTCTCAGAATGTCGGCGTTGGCCTGAAGCTCTTCTCTCGTGCGCTTCCGCTCTGAGGGCGGAGGCGCTTTGAGCAGGCCCACAGGCGGAAGCTGAAAGGTCCGCTCCCTGCCATCACCGAAATCGAAGGTCTCTTGCCACGCCAACCCGCGCTCCATGAGGCTGGATCGAGGCTTGGGCTCGGCGATCGCGGGCGGCGGGGGTGACATCAGCGCTTCCAGCTCTGACTGAGAGATCAGCGGGAGCTGCTCATCCTGAGCCGCCTGTTCCCTGACCGCCGGCTTCTTCTTCTTGAACCAGCCTTTGAGCCGAGCGGAGCTGCTCCGCCAGAGGGCAGCGTAGGAGACCTGAGTCAACAGCAGGAGCCCAAGTGGAATCGACGTGACGAGGACGAGCAATGTCCCGACATCGCCAATCGATCGGCTCAGCAGACTCGCAACACCGCTCCCGACCAGCCCCCCTTTGTGAATCCGAAGTTCCTGAAGCGTGTCGGAAGCGCGCGCCAACAGCCCTGTCGCGCTGATGAGGAGCAGGATCACGCCGACGAGGGCAGGCCAGCCGGTCGCACTCTTCGGCCTGACGAAGCCACTCACTCCGTAGAAGAGAAGAGCGGCCGGAAAGAGATAGCCGGCATAGCCGAGCAAAGAGAAGAGGATCCAGCCAAGCCAGACTCCGACCGGCCCAACCGGGCTTGCCTGATCGGCCTGGTGGAGCGTTGGGTCATAGCTCGCCAGGCAGGTCAGCAAGAATCCGGCAAGCGCTAAGGCAAGGATCGCGTTGGCCTCGCGCTGCCAGCGACTCTTTTTCGCTGCTCGGGGCCTGGGGCTCACGTTCGGGGTTCGGGGTTCGGGGTTCGGGGCTCGCAACTCGGGGTCCGGGGCCAGGGGCTGGGGGCTCGCATGTTACACCTGGGGTCCGGGGCACGAAGTCCAAAATCCGAAATACAGACCCCGGACCCCCGACCTCGGAACGGACCCCTGACCCCTGGCCCCTGACCCCGGAACGCTTTGCCATGAAGAACGACGGTGATCGTCACGATCAAACTTCAAGAATGACGGGCAAGACAATGGGCTTGCGATCGTAGCGCTGGTTGATGAAGCGGCGGATGGCGCTGCGGATCAGGGAGCCGAGCAACTCCTTATAGACCGGGGCGGACGCGTCACGCTCCGCTAACGCCTGGCGGACCACCTCCTTGGCCTCCTCCATCAGCGCCTCGGACTCCTTGACATAGACAAAGCCTCGGGAAACGATCTCAGGCCCGGCCAGCAGCTCTCCAGACTGTTTATCAATCGTGACAGCCACCACTACCATCCCCGCCTCAGCGAGAAGCTGACGATCCCGGAGCACCACCACGCCAATATCGCCGACTCCTTTGCCATCGACGAGCTTCCGCCCAACGGGGAAACGCCCGATCACCCGCCCTTCACTTTTCGTCAGCTCGATGCCGATCCCGTCCTCGATGACAAAGATCCGATCGCGCGGAATTCCCACCTCTGCGGCGAGACGGCCATGGGTGATCAGGTGCCGGTATTCGCCATGCACAGGGAT
>DATEAO010000179.1:0-2849 GCA_035288345.1 Candidatus Methylomirabilota bacterium
CCAGTTCGAAGATCTGCTTCTGGCTGTAGATGCGCACCGGGAAGCGTTGTGCCACGTCCCCCTGGTCGGTCCTCCACCCGCTGTACTCGTCCTGCACCTCGATCGGCGTAACATCCCCAGGCTCGCTCCACTGGACCCGAAAGCGGGTCCGATCTTTGCGATATGTGACGGTGAATGTCGAGGCTTCAGTGAGTAGCCCGTCATCCTCCCTGCTCTGGTAGACCTTCCGGTACTTCTCGAAATCCCTAGCCAGGGCCTCGGGAAGCTCGGATTCGCGACGGAGCGCAAGTCTCATAAACTCCACCAGCGTCGATTTGCCGGTGCCCCGGCCGCCGATGATGGCGTTGAGCCAGGGATTCAACTCCACCTTGAAGGTTCTGGATCGTCCCATGTAACGCGCCTGCGTGACCTCGATCGCCTCAATGACCAAGGCCGCGTGCCTGTTGGGGTCCTCGGACACCTGGTCCGACCGGCGCACCGAGAGCGGTCCGTCCAGCAGCGCGAGACGCAGGCCCTCCATGCTTGGAGGTCCCATCTTTACCCAAGTGAAGTGGCTCCCAGGGAATCGATCACCCGCGCTGCCCGACGGATGGTGGGAGTCGGATCCAAGCACCTCGGTCCAACTCAATCGCTTTTCCCGATAGACAGGCGGCTTCTCGAAGGCTGGATTGACCACCTCCATGGCAAAGACAGCGCCACATTCGAGCGCTTGGGCCAGCGTGGTTCCCTGCAGCCTGAAGAGCCCGTTGTCACCATCAACGTGGGTGGGAATCGCGATCCCGCCTGCCTGCTCAACGGCGCGGGCGACCTCCCCGAACGATTTCGTGGTGACGGCGTCGCGCGTTCCTTTGGCTCCCGTGAATCCGACAGCGCCAAGAAGGGAATCAACGTCGGACGTCGTCTTTCCACGATCAAGGATCGCGAGGAGATGGACGCCTCCGTTCACGGAGATCTCCACGCCGGGGAACAAGTGGATCGGCCGGAAGCCTTCAGGTTTCTCGGATTCCAGCTCCGCAAGCGCAGTCTTGAGCTGGTCTATCCACGCGCCAGCGTTGTGGTCGGTGATCGCGACACAGTCGATTCCTGCCCACATGTAATCGAGGAGCCACCCCCTTGGCGTGCGAGCTCCGAGCACCGTCTGGCTGGGCCCTTTGCCGTAGTCTTCGGAGGCTGGGCTGTGCGTGTGGAAATCGAACTTCCACCACCGAGCACCAGCCCAAGTCCAGGCACTCATCATCTTCTCCCCATGTCGAACAGCGTGCCTTCGTCGGCGGCGAGCCGCTGGTCGATGAGCGCCCGCCAGTTGGCGACCAGCTTCTTGAGGGCCGCCTGCTCGGCGGCCGTCGTGGCCACCGTGTGCTCCGCGCCGTCGTCCTTCCTGCCCGCGAGGGCCGTTCCGGCGAGGGCCTGGGCCACGAGGCGGAGACGCTCCCGGTCGGGCCGGGCCTCGTCGAGGAAACGGTTCAGGTTGCGGGGCTGGTTCTCCACGAGCCACAGAATACGGTGCAGAGCATCGACGAGGGGGGCCGGCGCCCCGCCATCCTCCGGCAGTCCAAGCTTCTCCTCTTCCCCCCGCTCCGTAAAGTCCCGAAGGCGGTACTTCCCCTTCTTCTTTTCGACCAGCGCGTGCCGTCCGCTTGAGAGTCCCTTCTGGCCGTCCAGTTCGACGTTCTGGCCGTAGGTGAAGACGATGGCCTCGCCGGCCTCCATGTCGGCCGCCTTGTAGGTGTACCGCCAGAGGACGTAGAATCGGCTCGGTCCGTCCACAGCCGCCACCCCGCTACCGGCAATGCCGAAGATTTTCTCCAGAAGCGTTTCGAGGACAACTCCTTCCACATCGGCGAGGAACTTCTCGGCCGGAACCTCTTCGCCGTTCGCGTACTCGACACGGGAGAAGCGGGTGAACGCCCGAAGCCCAGCGCCCACGGCCGCAATCACCAGATCGGCACCCGTGATCCCCATCTTCCAGAGCGAATCCACGCGCTCGCGGACGATCCGCTCGAGCTCGGGGCGGACTTCGTCTTCGTAGGAGCCGGTCGCCCCTTCTTCGCGCTTGCGAGCAACGAGGAAAATGCTGGAGGCAAGTGCTGCTGTGTCCATGGCGATCACGCGGCCCTTTCGTTCCGTATCAAGAGGCCAGGCTTCCGTGACCGTGAAGCCCGCCCGCCGGAGTGCATTGACCAGAGTTGCCCAACCCAACGTGGTCTTGTGGGCGTAAACCACCGTCATTTGGCCAGCTGGCTTGAGAACCCTGTATGCTTCACCAAACGCGCTCTGCATCATGTTCTCGTAGAATTCCCTAGCCCTACTTCGATTGCCGCTGTGGCGATAGGGCGCCGCGATTATCTCCTGTTTCTTGGGCGTGCCAGGCGCCGCGAAATGTTCCGGGTAGAGATGACCGAGCGCCCGTCGATGCCAGAGCGCGAAGAAATCGGAGAGGTTCGAGTACGAGACGTTGTCGTAGTACGGTGGATCTGTAATCACGGCATCCATGGAACTATCGCCCCACGGTAGCGCCAACGCCGAACCACGCTGAACGTCGGCCACTCGCTGAATTCCTCGAATCTGCTCTATGACGGCCGGAATGTCTTCGATCACTGCCACCCAGCTCGCGCCCGCCGGATTGAAGGGATTCGTTTCCGCGAAGTCCCAAACCATCGGTAGCGATTGTTGGGGAAAGCTGTTCTTCACCCCGCGGCCCCCGGTATAGTTGAACACGCAGAGGGTTGAACAGAAGTCTGAGAACTTGCTCGCTGCACATCCGAGCAACGTCATCGCCGCCTTCGCGTGGTCGGATGTGTAACCGAGTCTGAGCATCTGCTCCCCGGCCTTCTTCACGGCTGCGCAAA
>DATEAO010000180.1:0-3744 GCA_035288345.1 Candidatus Methylomirabilota bacterium
AGGGCAGGGCGAGCGCGCCCGCCACGATCAGAAGGACAATCGCGCCCGCCGCAATAATCAGCCAACGCCACATCACGATACGTGAAGCGTGAAGCGTGAAGTGTGAAAAGTGATAAGCGAAAACTGGGAATTGGGTTGTGAAAAGCTAAGCGCCACATGTACTCCCGTCTTTTTCATCGTGAAGTGCTCTTTCTGCTCTTCACTCTTCACTCTTCACGCCTTGAGGAGGGTCCGAATCTCATCGACCGTGGCCTGCCGCCATTCCTCTCCGTGCTGCTGGCGGAGCGCCTGCCGGAGCTCTCGAATCTTCTTCTCAATGAGCTCGGTGACCACTGGAGGCCGCTCGATGAATCGGGAGAGCTCATTCATATTTTCGTCGAAGAACGCGAAGACCGGGATCGAGCGATAGATCCCCTGGTTCAGGTACTGATCCATGAGGTCCGGGTTCTGATCGCGCAGGAAGACCCGCATCTCGACGTTGGGAAGTCCATCCACGAGCTTCGCCATCACCGGAACATTTTGGAGCGCATCCCCGCACCAGTCTTCCGTGATGACCAGGACTTTGAGCGGTTTCCCAAACCGCTTCAGCGCCTCGCGATCCTCGGGGCGGATCTTGATTTCTTGAAGAAGCTGGAGGAAGCGCTCTTTGTTCGTCGTCATCTGGTCCAGATACTGCTGAAACGTCATCCCCTTCTGAAACCGCTCCTTCGTCACCATTAAGAACCTCCTGTTGTTCGGTTCGGGGGGCAGGGGTCCGGGGTCCGCATCGGTCTCAGATTTGCTGTGTCGATCGAGTCCCGAGCCCCGGTCCCCGAGCCCCCAGGAGTTAGCGCATCGTCGCGAGATTCACTTGAAACCGGCTCACTTCCTCTCCCTCAAAACTCCTGACCACCAGAGCGACCGAGCCGCGCGGATTCACCTCATTCACTGGAAACGCGTAGAGACACCGCGCGAGATATCGCCCGTTCTCCATGGCGAGCGCGGTGCGCTCGTTCTGGACGAAGCTCGGCTTCACCTCTTTACCGTCAACCACGAGCGCCGGCCGGTAGGTTTTCGCAAAATCGGCCCGGGTCCCCTGAAACGATACCCAGAAGAGCAGGCGGTCCTGGCTGGATTTGAGCAGTTTACCGATCTCGGACTTATCCGGCTCTTCTCCCTTGAACGCGGCCAGTCGCGCGAGGAGCGCCACCCGATAAAATGGCGTCTGGACGATCAGCTCGTCCCCGGATGGGTTGGCCCGTCGCCATTCAGCCCCGAATTCGTCTTGGATCAGACTCTGCCTTCCGGTCCTGATGGCGTCCTCGATCTCCTTCGGGCTGAGCTGAAAAGACGCGGCCGAAAGCGACACCGCGCCAAGACAGGCCGAGGTCAGCACGACGAATCCTGTCCGAAAAGGAGTCACACCCTTGAGCAATCCCACGGCAGGCTCCGCAACTGAAAGGCAATGATGGAACGCGGCTATTGTATCACGGGGACGGCTTCTCGGGGCTGAAGCCGGACTTCTTGAGGTCGCCCACCACGACGAGGGACATCGCGGCGGGATCCAGGTACTGCCGGGCCGCGCGCTGGACGTCCGCAGCGGTCACGGATTCGATCCGCTTCTTGAACGTCTCCGGATAATCCAGCCCAAGCTGCTCCTCTTCAATCGTCAAGAGCAGGCCAGTGACCTTCCGGTTGGTATCCATCCGAAGCGGAAAGCTCCCGGTCAGATACGCCTTCGCCAACGCCAGCTCCTCGCCGCTGACCGGCTCTCGGCTGAGCCGTGTGAGCTCTTGACGGATGACGGAGAGCGATTCCTGCACGCCCTCGTTCCTCGTCTGCAGGTTTACCACAAACGAGCCCCCATACTTCCCCGGGGTGAGATAACTTCCCACAAAATACACCAGCCCTTTTTGCTCGCGCAGGTGGCGATAGAGCCGCGAGGCAGACCCGCCGCCCAGAATGTAGCTCGTCACCTGCAGGACGTAGTAGTCCGGATGGTTCCGCCGAATCGCTGGCCGGCCGAGGATCATCGTGGTCTGCGTGAGGTCGCGTTGGATGGAGTCGGTCTTGATTGGGGAATTCAGGGGCGCTTCTCTGGGAAGCGTGAGTGGGCCGGACGGCTTCGCCCAGCCGCCGAGGCGCCGTCGCAGCTCCTGGCGGATTTCGTCCAGCTTCACATCGCCAACGACCGCGATCACACTCCCATCGGGGCGGTAGTGCCCGCGGTAAAAGGCCTCCACCTCATCGCGGCGAATCGTCTTGAGGGAGTCAGCGCTGCCGATCACGGGGTGGCCATAGGGATGCCCGGGAAAGAGCAATGGCGCCATCGCCCGGCCGGCCACGCTCTCGGGATCCTGCTCTTGACGCCTGATAACGCCCTGAAGCTCTCTCACTTTTCGCTGCAGCTCGTCAGAGGGAAATGTAGGATTCAAAAGCACGTCGGCAAGCAGATCGAGGCCGAGGCCGAGGTCCCTCTTGAGAACTGAGAGCGACACCGTCACGCCGTCGCGCGATGCGTCGGCTTCGAGGCTCCCGCCCACAAACTCGATCGCTTCGTCAATCTCGCTGCCGGTTCGCTTCTGTGTCCCCCGTGTCAGCAGCTCCGCGGTGAGATTGGCCAGGCCAGGGCGATCCGCCGGATCGAACGCGGCGCCGGCTCTCACATACACCAGGAGCGTGACGATAGGAATGCTGGGGCGCTCGGCCACCAATAGCCTGAGCCCATTCGGCCACACCTCCCGCTGGGCCAGCGGTGCCGCGACCGCCTGGGAGACAAAGAGAACTACGAGGAGCAGCACCATCAGCCCAGGACGGAATTTCATGGGCGACATCGAGGTCCTCCTCCTGAAGTTGTGACTCATCATACCGGCTGCCGCGCCCTCAGTTCAAGGGATGAGCGCCTCATAGCCTCAAGCGCGCTTCGGACAACCAGATGAAGCTTGCAGGGTTCGCGCTAGGGCTGTTGGATCGCGCTGAGCTTCCACCCCTGGCCGCCGATGGGCCTCACGAACGTCCAGTACTCCTCGAACTTCACCGGCTCGCTCTTGCTCCCTTCGACGACAGTCCCACTCGATTCGTCAACCGTATAGTCGAGGAGGCTCGCCAGGAATCGGACCGTCACATAGTTCTGGCCTGACTCCTGCCATGCCTCGGTCACCTCGACCGAGCGTACCGCGATGTTTTCGAGCCGGTTGATCTTTCGCCCGGCCTTGAGCCGATCGGCGTCCCTCTGGAGGATCGAGAGCATCTCGCTCGTGAGAAGCGCACTCGCGCCGCTCATGTCGCGGCTCGCCCAGGCCGCCTGGACCTTGAAAAAGAGATCAGAGGCTGTCTCCTGGAACCGGATGGGGTCGAAGCTCGGGTCCATCTGGCGAATGTGGCTGATCCCCCGCTCGAGATCGGAGACTTCCGACGGGGCTTCCGCTACCGCCACGCCCGCGCTGGGAGCGTCCTGCCACGACGACCTGTACGCGCCGCTGTGGGCAAGCGCCGGTTCTTCACGACGGCGCTTCATGTACGACATCAAGAGGAGGATGCCGCCACCGATCAGGACGATCTCCACGAGGCCGATGCCGCCGAAGAGTCCCCCGCCGAATCCTCCAAACAGCATGCTCCCGATCAGCCCGCCCAGAAGCAGCCCGCCGATTCCTCCCATGAGGCCTCCGAAGAAGCCGGGACGCTGAGGCTGGGAGGGCGACGTGGGCGCTGCTGCCTGGCGGCTCGGGGCGGACGGCGCGACCGGGCTCGGCTGCGCCGGGGACC
>DATEAO010000181.1:0-3561 GCA_035288345.1 Candidatus Methylomirabilota bacterium
CTGCCTGCTGTGACAGTTGCGACCTTCAGGCAATCCCTCGGATCGACATTCATCTTTCGTTCCCCAGCTTGGTCTTTAAGGAGCCCCTACTTCCCGCCAGTTTTAGAAGGCAGCAATCAAGGTGCCATTTAAAAAAGAAAGTGAAAAGTTGAAACACCTGAAGGAGTTAGGGCTCGGAATCTTCTGAATCGGTGAGGGAGAGGTTGGGGCGTAAGCGCCTCACCTGGGACAGTGGCACCTCAGAAAGTTCCGGAACTCTCGGCGATTCTCACCTCGCTCTCCCTGTCGGGAAGGCTTTGACTGTCAGGTCCTGCCCCACGTGGCATTGAACGCAGAAGTGCGTGCGGGTCGGATGCGGGGTGATCGGCGCGCCCTGTTCGCCAGTGGTATGGCACTCCTGACAGAGCCCCTTTCGCGCCTCGACGTCATGAGGAACCAGGGGCGGGGCGCCTTCGTATGCGCGGGGCAGCCTCTTGCTCTTGGCGGCTGGCTCCTCAGCGATAGCGGCCCCAGAGAACAGCACGAGGATGACGGCTACTCCAAGCGCGCCAACTTGCTTCCAGCAATCTCGCGTCATTGTTTGCTCCTCCCTCTCACACCTTCACGAGGCGGACCGCGCACTTCTTGAAGTCCGGCTGCTTGGAGATAGGATCGTAGGCGTCAAGGGTCACCAGATTAATCAGGACGCTCTCGTCGAAGAATGGGACAAAAACCATTCCTCTCGGCGGCGTGTTCCTCCCTCCGACTTCAGCCTTTGCGATCACCTCGCCACGTCGTGAAGCAACGCGCACACGATGACCGGTCTCTATCCCCAACGCCTTGGCGTCGTCAGGGTTGAGCCAGACCGGAGCAGAGGGGACCGCGCGATGGAGCTCGGGAACTCTCCGGGTGATGGTTCCGGTATGCCAGTGCTCAAGCACTCTCCCGGTGGTGAGCCAGAACGGGTAGTCCTGATCCGGGGCCTCGGCCGGCGGCTCATAGGGTCGCGCCCAGATCACCGCTCGGCCGTCTGCGTTGCCGTAGAACTTCACCGCTTCCCCTTTCTTCACGTACGGGTCGAACCCCTCTCGATAGCGCCAGCGCGTCTCCTGATTGTCAACGACCGGCCAGCGCAGCCCGCCGCGCACCTTCGCGTAGACATCGTACGGCGCCAGATCTTTCCCCTTGTGCAAGCCGAACTGTCGGTACTCTTCGAACAGGCCTTTCTGGAGCGGTCCCTTCCCGTAGTTGAAGAGCTCGCCGAGTCCCAGTCGTTTGGCCAGCTCCACGATCTGCCAGAGGTCGTCCCGGGCTTGGCCCGGCGGATCCACCATCTTCGCCCAGTGCTGGGTGCGCCGCTCAGTGTTGCCGAACATCCCCTCCTTCTCCACCCACATCGCTGAGGGAAGAATGAGGTCCGCCATCCTCGCGGTCTCGCTCGGGTAAACTTCCGACACGATGACGAAGCGCTCGCCGCCTTTGCGCGCGCCCTTCCGGTAGCGCCCGGCGTGGGGGAGGGTCTGAAAGGGGTTGGTGGTGTTGATCCAGATGACCTTGATGTCGCCGCGGTCGAGGCCGCGGAACATTTCCATCGTGTGATAGCCGGGCTTCGGAGAGATCCTCTCGAAGGGGACCTTCCAGATCTCGGCCGCTCGCTTCCGATGTTCGGGGTTCGCCACGAAGAGGCCGCCGGGGAGAAGGTGAGAGAGCGCCCCGGTCTCTCGGGTGGTGCCGCAGGCTGACGGCTGCCCGGTGAGCGAGAGGGGGTTGTTTCCCGGCTCTGAGATCTTCCCGGTAAGAAGGTGAAGGTTGTAGACGAGGTTGTTGATCCATGTGCCGCGGGCGTGTTGGTTGAAGCCCATTGTCCACATCGACACCGCTTTGCGCTTTGGATCGCCGAAGAGCCGGGCGATCTTTCTGATCTCCGCGGCCGGCACACCGGAAAGCTGCTCGGCGTATTCCGGCGTGTACGGCTCCAGAAAGGCCTTGTAGTCGTCGAAGCCGATTGTCTGAGCGCGGTCAGCAAAGGGTTTGTAGGTGGCCCAGCTCGGGCTCTGGCCACCGAACTCGTCACTGTCCTTCAGGCCAAAGCCGATGTTCTCGAGCCCTTTCTTCAAGACGGTGTGCTTCGCCACAAACTCCTGGTTGACCAGGCCCTCCTTGACGATGACGTGGGCCATGGCGTTGGCAATGGCGAGGTCTGTGTGAGGCTTGAAGATCACCGAGATGTCCGCAGGCTCATCGGAGCTTCTGTTGGTGAAGGTCTGGAGGCTGACGATCGTCGCGCGCGGGTCCTGGTGCTTGCGCTCGATCATCCTCGAATAGAGGACCGGGTGCATCTCGGCGAAGTTCGAGCCCCAGACGAAGAACGTGTCGGTCAGATCCAGATCGTCGTAACAGCCCATCGGCTCGTCCATGCCGAACGTCGAATAGAAGCCGGCCACTGCGGACGCCATGCAGAGGCGCGGGTTCCCATCGAGGTTGTTCGAGCCGATCCCTCCCTTCATCAGCTTGTTGATCGCGTACCCCTCGAAGATGGTGGACTGCCCTGAAAAGTACGCTGCGACTGATTCCGGACCGTGCTTGGCGATCGCCCCCTTGAACTTGCTTGCGGCAAGATCGAGCGCCTCGTCCCACCTGATCTGAACAAACCGGTCGCCCTTTCTCAGGAGCGGGGCGGTGTAACGGTCAGACCCGTACAGGATTTTGGGAAGGCTGTACCCTTTGATGCAGAGCAGTCCCCTGTTCACCGGGCTCTCGGCATCGCCTCGAACCGCGACGACGCGCCCCTTGCTCACTCCAACAAGAACGCCGCAGCCCACGCCGCAAAATCGGCAAGGCGCCTTCTGCCATGTTTCCGCCTTCGCCTGAGCCTGAGCTTCCAACGGGACCAGCAGCTCATGCGAAAGAGCCGAGGCCGCCCCGGCGATCACAGAACTCTTGAGAAACTCACGACGGCTGACCTTCATCGTCTCCTCCCTTGTTCGCCTTTTCGTCCTGAACGGCAACGCGACGCTGATCTGAATTCTTGGGAACGAGCAACCACGGTGCTCGCACCGGCCTCCAATGATTTGGTCTGTGACATCATCACCGCCCCAGCGCCGGAAATCGAGAAAGCTCCGCCAATTGGTTGAGCGTGAGCACGCCCTCGTGACGCTCGCCGGCGATCACCCAGGTCGGATACGCCTTTACGCCGATGCGCTGGCAGAGGTCGGGCCGAGGTTCGAACCCTTTCGGGTCGCACTCGACGTATGGGAGGAGCTTCGTCGAAGGCCCGAACCGGGCCTTTTGCTCTTTGCACGCCGGTCACCAGAAGGCGCCGTACATGACGGCGCCACTCGTTGTGAGATGACGGGCGAGCGCTTCCTGATAGCCGGGCGCCGACGAGGGTGGATTTGCTGAGAACACTCCCGCCCCGAACACCACCGTCACCAGCGCGGTCAGAACTCCGGCTGTGGCGAGACGTTGTGGTTTGATCCATGAGCGGCGCCCGGTAACAGGCGGACGGCGGGCGAGCAAGAGACCGACGAGCGCAATCGCGATGCCCGTGGACGTGAGGCAGTACGCGCACGTGGCGCCCAG
>DATEAO010000182.1:0-6170 GCA_035288345.1 Candidatus Methylomirabilota bacterium
GGGGGGGGGGGGGGAATCTTTATATCGCCGACGCTGGAGAATTTGTTCCGCAAAATGATCGGATTAGAAAAGTCAGTCCCGACGGGACGATTACCACAGTTGCCGGTACCGGGTTCGAGGGATTCAGCGGCGACGGTGGGCCGGCAATCGACGCGGAATTGAACTATCCCGCTGCCGTGGCTGTGGATGCAGCCGGTAATCTCTTCATCGCCGACCGCGATAACCATCGGATCAGAAAAGTGGACGGTTCGGGAATCATTAACACGGTCGCGGGTGATGGAACGCAAGGTTTCGGTGGCGATGGCGGTCCAGCGGCGGGTGCGCAGCTTAACACACCGACAGGAGTCGCAGTGGACGGATCAGGCAACCTGTTTATCGCTGATCGCTTCAACAACCGAATCCGGAAAGTGGATTCGACCGGAACGATCACCACCGTGGCCGGTAGCGGACCACCGTAGTTGCAATCCTTGCTTTGTTCCCCTCCCTGGGGGAAAGGGCAGGGTGAGCGGGCGTGAGAGGACCAGAAGGTGTGGAATAGACGGCTGAGTAACGAGGGACGAAACGACTGATTACCGTCGGAAGAGGATGGCAAGCATGACCGTGATCCACGTTCCCACTTGGATTCCAACGATCCACCAGAGCCGGTCCTCCACTTTCGCCAGCCGGCCTATGAGTTGGTCCTCAAGGCGGGTGATTCGATTGATCACCTCGTCTAACCTGCGGTGCAGGTCGTCGAGGCGTTTATGGACATCATCGATCCGCTTAGACAGCTCGCCGTCATTCATGAGGATCTCCGATGGGAATACCGTATCACGAGCCTCTGGCTTGGTCAATTTCGGCAACCTTTGTTCCGCAAACTCTCTCTCTGCTGGGGAGAGCTTAGGGCGAAGAGACCGCGTAACCTCTCTCTCGTGCAGGGAGGGTGGGTAAGGGCGGGAACAAACATGGAGCGTACCGCAGAAAATGTGAAGAGCCAGACCCGTCGCAACGGAACGCTTCACACTGCATTCTTCATTGTTCCTCCTCTTCACGTTCTAAGGAGCTGAAGCGATGGCAAGACGTGCAACGGTAGCGATCCTACGGCACCTGGCTGGTGTGCTGGCGGTCGCCTTCGGTTTGCTCATCCCGTCAGGCGTCCAGGCGCCCACCGATCCCGTCACCGCACTCGCCCCCATCGAGCTCTGGGCCGACGGCTTTCAAGACCTTCGCGGCATTGTTGTGGATCAGGCCGGCAACGTTTACGTCGCCGACCGCGCGGCCCGAACGGTTACCCGCATTGCGCCGGATCACACGAAGACGATCATCGCGAGCAACCTCGAGCGCCCGATCGGCCTGGCCTTCGACCTCCAGGATCGCCTTCTGATCGCGGAGGAGCGTGCAGGCCGCATCGTGCGGCTGGAACCCAACGGCACGCTTACGCCCCTCATCAGCGATGTCAAGCAGCCGCGCTGGCTCGCCATGCACGAGAATGGCACGCTCTATCTCTCCGCCCGCCGTCTTACCCGCGACACCGACCCCGAGCCTGACGACGAATCGGCTGAGCCCGAGATAATCCTTGCGCTGAGCCCGTCAGGCCAGCTTAGCCTCTTCGCCGACGGCTTCAAGCAGCTCCAGGGCCTCGCCGCCAATCACGACACCGTCTCAGCGCTCGCCATACAATTCTTCCATCTGGTTGAGCACGTGGCGCAAGTCTATCAGCACTGGTGGCTGGGCCTGCGAGGGCAGGGGCTGCTCTTTTTCCTGGATCTGGAGTGGGACCATTTCCTGTTCAACCTTGGCTACTTCGCCTTGCTGGCGTGGATACTCGGGGCGTTGTGGTTTACGCCTGAATGGAAAGAGCTGAGAAAGCGCGTCGCGGTCGGGTCGTTCCTCGTGGCCGTGGTGATTCAGGCCTACCATGTGATTGAGCACACGGTCCGGATGGGGCAATACTACCAGTACGGCTGCACCCCGTGTCCCGGTCTCCTCGGCCGCTCCATCAACCTCGTCACCCTCCACTTCACCCTGAATACCCTCGTCTGGCTCCTCCCCCTCGCCCTTCTTCCTATCCTCTGGCGCGCCCTGCACACAACAGTGGGCGTAGAGAAGCGAAGCAGCACACTGCTCACGTCTTTCGGCTTGAGTCGTTGGCGGGGTTGAGGGCTGACCCGACCCGCCGCTGGCGGCGATATCTCGTGGGCAACCCGATGTTTCTCACTCGAGTTGTGAGGGAAGCTGTGAGCGGGTTGGTCTTTCGGTAAGCGCTCACCCAAGATTACGTGGTGGGGTGGTGCTCCACCCAGATGCGGTCGAAGCGCCTCAACACTTCTGGGTCGTCGGCGACTCGTCGCCCAACCCTCGTGACGATTCCCACACGCGGTAGAGCGCGTCATATTCGGCGCGCGCCTCTTCGAGCGTGAGGAGCGGCAGACGCCGCAACGCCTCCTGACGGAGCCGGGCCTCGGCGAACCGGTGCCCCTTCAGGAAGCGTTCGAGATCGGCTTTGCAGACTCTGCTGGTGCCCATGACGCTGTGCTCATTATACCCCGCTGCCCGCTCTACGAAGCCGGGTTGATGGTAAGATACCCGTATGTCTCACGCTGCTGTTCGCTCAGTCTCGCAGATCGTTGCGAGCGTTCGGACGTTCGAGGGCGAGGGATTCATGGTGCACCGGCCGTTTCCGACTGCGACGCTGGACTTCTTCGACCCGTTTCTGCTCCTGGATGAGATGGGCCCGGAAGAGCTGGGGCCGAGGCAAGCGAAAGGCGCTCCTGACCATCCGCACCGCGGATTCGAGACGGTGACGTATGTCCTCGAGGGGCGGATGGAGCACAAGGACTCGCACGGAAATTCGGGGAAGCTGGGGCCCGGCGATGTGCAGTGGATGACTGCGGGGGCCGGCGTCGTGCACTCGGAGATGCCGGAGCGGGAGTTTTGGGAGACAGGCGGCCGGATGCACGGTTTCCAGCTCTGGGTGAACCTCCCGCGCCGCGACAAGATGATCAAGCCGAGGTATCAGGAGATCCCCTCGGCCAAGATCCCGGTCGCCAAGAGCGATGACGGGCTCACCACAGTGCGCGTGATCGCAGGTGAGTCACTCGGAACGCATGCGGTGATTGAGACCCGCACTCCTATCTTCTATCTCCATTTCACCCTCGAGCCCGGCGCTCACATGACGCAGCCGGTGCCCGAGGAATACAACGTCTTCGCCTACGTGACGGGCGGGCAAGGCCCCTTCGGCGCTGACCGGCAAGTGGCGCAGGCGCATCAGATGGTGCTCTTCTCCAATGACGGGAACGCCGTGCGCCTCATGGCCCCCGAAGCGCCTACACTTCCGCTGGATATTTTGCTGATCGGCGGAGTGCCGCTCAAGGAGCCGGTGGCGCGCTATGGGCCGTTCGTGATGAACACGCGAGAAGAGATCGTGCAGGCCTTCGAGGACTACCAGAGCGGCCGCATGGGGCGCATCGACTTCTAGTGCCGTGGCGATAAGCGTCGCATCTCTTCGTTCTCGGTCGTCGGAACCCCTCAACGTATACCGCATACGCCTCAGGGTCCCTCCTCCCTCGGGCCTCGATCTGCTTGCTTCTCGTCACGGCACAAGTGGGCGTCAGAACCAAAGGCTGACAGAAACGTGCAGACGTTGGGCGAACAAGCCATCTGGTCACGGTCTAACCCTGGAACACCGCCGACAATCTTACTCAGTTCCTTCGCGTTTATCCTCCGCTGGGTGATTTTCTTCAGGGCCGTCCCGGGGCGTCCGTCACAGGCGGGGTAGTGGTAAGATAATCCCTATGGAAAAGGACTCTCGGGCCCTCTTGAAACATGCGTTCGCCAGCAGAATTCTCGTGGTGGATGGCGCCATGGGGACGATGATCCAGAGCCTGCGCCTCAAGGCCGAGGATTTCGGCGGCGAGGGCTTCGAGGGGTGCAACGAGTACCTGAATATCACTCGGCCTGACCTGATCCGAGCAATCCACGATGACTACCTCCGGGCTGGCGCTGACATCATCTCCACCAACAGCTTTGGGTGCGCGCCGTATGTCCTAGGAGAGTACGGCCTCTCAGAACGGGCTCACGAGATCACGCTGGCCGCGGCAAAGATTGCCCGTGAGGCGCGAGACGCCTTCGCTTCCGATCAGCCACGGTTTGTGGCCGGCGCGATGGGGCCGAGCACGAAGACGATTACGGTGACTGGCGGGATTACCTTCGATCAGGTCACCGAGGCGTACTATATCCAGGCCAACGCGCTCATCCAAGGCGGGGTTGACATCCTGCTCCTCGAAACCTCTCAGGACACGCTCAACGTCAAAGCCGCGGCCATCGGAATCCTGAGAGCTCAGAGGGAGCGCGGAGCTGACCTCCCCTTCATGGTGAGCGGGACCATCGAGCCGATGGGCAGTATGCTCGCCGGCCAGGGAGTGGAAGCATTCTACGTCTCCCTGGAGCACCTGAACCTCTTCTCCATCGGCTTGAACTGCGCGACCGGCCCGGAGTTTATGACCGACCACATCCGGTCGCTTGCGGGCCTTGCGACCTGCTACGTCACGGTCTACCCGAACGCCGGCCTGCCAGATGAAAACGGCCATTACGAGGAGACGCCGCAGAGCCTTGCCAAGAAGCTGGAGCGCTTCGTGGAGTCAGGGTGGGCGAACGCGGTCGGTGGGTGCTGCGGCACCACGCCACGCCACATCAAGGCTCTCACTGAGATGGTGAGTGGCAAATCGCCTCGGACACCTGTGGAACAGCAGGTCGCGGCGGTGAGCGGGATTGAGGTGCTCTATCCGAACGAGGACACGCGACCTGTCCTCGTGGGTGAGCGGACGAACGTCATTGGCTCCAGAAAGTTCAAGGAGCTGAGCGTCAGAGGCCAGTTCGAAGAGGCCGCGGAGATCGGGCGGGCTCAGGTGAAGGGGGGCGCTCAGGTGCTCGACGTCTGCCTCGCGAACCCTGATCGCGACGAAGCGGCGGACATGGACCGCTTCATGGGGTTCATCACGAAGAAGGTGAAGGCCCCGCTCATGATCGACTCCACGGACTCGCGCGTGATCGAGATCGCGCTCAAGCACTGCCAGGGGAAGTCGATCATCAACTCGATCAACCTCGAGGACGGCGAGGAGCGCTTCGAGCAGGTGGCGCCGCTGATAAAGAAATACGGGGCCGCGGTGGTGGTGGGCACGATCGATGATGACCCCAAGCAGGGGATGGGGGTCACGCGCCAGCGCAAGCTCGCGATTGCCGAGCGTTCCTTCACGCTCCTTACTGAGAAGTACGGCATTCCGGCCCGAGACATCATCTTCGACGCGTTGGTCTTCCCCGTGGGCACCGGCGACGAGAACTACATCGGCTCCGCGGTCGAGACGATCGAGGGGATCCGCCTGATCAAGCAGCGCTTCCCGATGTGCAAGACGATCCTTGGAGTTTCCAATGTCTCGTTCGGCCTGCCGCCGGCGGGGCGCGAGGTGCTGAACGCGGTCTTCCTGTATCACGCGACCAAGGCGGGGCTCGATTACGCGATCGTGAACACCGAGCGGCTGGAGCGCTACGCCACTATTCCAGAGCACGAGCGAAAGCTCGCCGAGGACCTGCTCTTCTGGCGGACTGATCAGGCCGAGGGGGGTGATCCCATCGCGGCCTTTGCTGCGTTCTACAAGACGAAGCAAAAAGCTCCGAAGACGCCTGCCAAGCAGCTCTCCCTGGACGAGCGTCTGGCGCGGTACATCGTTGAAGGGTCGAAGGATGGCCTCATCGATGATTTGGAGCTGAAGCGCCGCGCAGCGACGCCGCTCGAGATCATCAACGGCCCGCTCATGGCCGGCATGGATGAGGTGGGTCGCCTCTTCAATGATAACAAGTTGATCGTGGCCGAGGTGCTTCAGTCTGCTGAGGCGATGAAGGCCGCGGTCTCGTATCTCGAGCGCTTCATGGAGAAGACAGAGAGCGCTAATAAAGGGAAGTTTCTCCTCGCGACCGTGAAGGGCGACGTGCACGACATCGGGAAGAACCTGGTCGAGATCATTCTCGGCAACAACGGCTTCCGGGTCGTCAACCTGGGTATCAAGGTGCCCCCGGAGGACCTGATCGCGGCCTACCGGGAGCACCGCCCGGACCTGATCGGCCTCTCGGGACTGCTGGTCAAGTCGGCGCAGCAGATGGTCGTGACCGCCGAGGACTTCGCGAACGCGGGCGTG
>DATEAO010000183.1:0-3936 GCA_035288345.1 Candidatus Methylomirabilota bacterium
ATGGAGCGAAACCTCGACGGCGCCCGCCGCCGGGGCCGTGTCACGCTGTATCGTCGCGACATCAGGGACCGCGCCGCGGTCGCGGCGGCGATGGCGGGGATCGATTACGTCTTCCACCAGGCCGCGCTCCGGGTTACCCAGTGCGCCGAGGGGCCCCGCGAGTGCGTGGAGGTCCTCATCGACGGCACGTTCAATGTGCTTGAGGCTTCCGTCGCCGCAAAGGTGAAGAAAGTGCTGTTCGCGTCGAGCGCGTCCGTCTACGGGCTCGCAGACATCTTCCCCACTCCCGAGACCCACCACCCCTATCACAATCAGACGCTCTACGGGGGGGCCAAAGTGGCGGGCGAGCAGATGCTTCGCGCCTTTCATCAGATGTACGGCCTTGACTACGTGGCGCTTCGTTATTTCAACATTTATGGGCCCAGGATGGATGTCCACGGGGTCTTCACGGAAGTCATGATCCGCTGGCTCGACTGCATCGAGCGTGGTGAACCCCCCGTGATCTTCGGGGACGGCTCCCAAACCATGGACTTCATCTACATCGAGGATGTGGCTGTTGCCAATGTCCTCGCCGCGAAAAGCAAGGCGACCGATGAGGTCTTCAATGTGGCTAGCGGGGAGGAGACGAGCCTGCTCCAGCTCTTGGAGACGCTCCTCAAGGTGACCGGAGCCGATCTCCGTCCCGTGTTCCAGCCCGAACGATCAGTGAACCCCGTGCGGCGTCGTCTGGCCTCGACCGAAAAGGCCGAGCGGCTCCTCGGCTTCCGCGCCAGCGTCGGCCTGGAAGAGGGGCTGAGACGACTGGCGGAATGGAGGCGGAGCATGCGCAACACATATCCTGCATCTCACGCGCGGACCCCTGTGACGGCCAAGAGCTCTGCGTGATGTCCGTTCACGCGGTTGGGCCCATCAAGCGCTATTGGCAGACCCGGGCTGGCATGACAGAGCTCCCTGCTGAAGAAGTGACACATCGAGATGTCTGGCAACGGTGGTTGGAGATCGAAACGATCAGACAATTCGTGCGCGCGACCGATCGTGCGCTTGACGTCGGCTGCGGCAACGGGTTCACCACAAATCGGATCGCTCAGTCAGTGCGTGAAATTGTCGGGGTTGACTACAGCGAAGAAATGATCAGGCGCGCCGTCACTGAGAATGATCGCAACGGTGCCGAGAGACACTCCAAGGTCACATTCAAGGTGCGAGATGTCCTGGAGTTGGATCCGGCCGACCTCGGTCTGTTTGACGCCGTCATCTCAGAACGATGTCTGATCAATCTCGGAAGCTGGGCGGATCAGAAGCGTGCGATCGCCAAGATCGCATCGGTCCTGAAACCGGGGGGGCGATTCATCTTTCTCGAAGGATCCAAACAGGGGCGCCAGCAACTCAACGCATTCCGATCACGCGCGGGGCTCGCCGCGATGCCGCGCGTCTGGCACAACATCGACTTTGACGAGCCAGCGACGTTGGCGTACCTCAGGCGATCGTTCTCCCTCGATCAGCGCGTGCATTTTGGCCTCTACGACTTCGTCTCGAGAGTTGCTCACCCTCTCATCATCGCTCCTGATCGCCCCCAATACGACAGCCGCATCAACGAGGTCGCGGCAAAGCTGGCGCTGGGCGCAAATGAGTTCGGGTCGATCAGCAGGGTGGTCGGTCTGGTGCTACGGAAGAAGGCCCGCAGTCATCTTTCCCGAAAGGGGGGGAGGGGATGACGGACCCTTCCTCTCACGGAATTCCGCCGAACCCCTACAATCCCCATTGCTGGATCGTCGGCGATCCGGAGATCGGCGAAGGGACCTGGATTGGCGCGTTTACACTGATCGACGGGCGAGGGGGGCTCAAGATCGGCAAGGGGTGCGACATCAGCTCGGGCGCCCATATCCTGACGCACTCGACGGCTCGGCGGTGCATTTCGGAGCGTCGCCACGATCGTGTGGATGAAGCCGAAACCATCATTGAAGACTTCGTCTTTGTCGGGGAGCACTCGACCATTCTGATGGGCTGCCGGGTTGGCCACCACAGCGTGGTCGCTGCAGGCAGCGTGGTCAAGGAGCACACTGTCGTCCCGCCTTACTCCTTGGTCGCTGGCATGCCTGCGCGCGTGGTCCGCTCTCTTCGAGACGAAGTGGAGGCGCTCAAGGCCGGGAGTGACAGCAAAAACAAGCCGATCCCGCTCACCCGGCCATCTATCGGTGTTGAAGAACAGGCTGCGGTCTCGGCCGTTCTTGCCAGTGGCTGGCTCACACAGGGACCGAAGGTCGCCGAGTTCGAAGCCGCTTTCAAACAGCGCGTGGGAGCGAGAGACGCGATCGCGGTCTCTTCGTGCACCACGGCCCTTCACCTTGCGCTCAAAGCCGTAGACGTCGGGCCTGAAGATGAAGTGATCTGCCCCACCCTTTCATTCATCGCAAGCGCCAACGCCATTGTCTATTGCGGCGCCCGGCCGGTCCTGGTTGATGTGGAGCCGCGCACGCACAACATCGACCCGGACCGAGTGGAGGCTGCGTTGACGCCCAGAACGAGGGTGATCCTCGCGGTCCACCAGGTCGGTCTTCCCGCTGACCTCGACCGTCTCATCGACATCGCAAATCGCCACAACGTCATCGTGATAGAAGACGCGGCCTGCGCTGCCGGCGCCGAGTATCGGGGCGCGAAGATCGGCAAGCCTCACGGGCTCATGGCGTGCTTCAGCTTTCATCCCAGAAAGAGCATCACCACGGGCGAGGGAGGGATGATCACGACCAATGCCCCGGCGCTCGCTGAGCGCCTTCGACAGCTTCGCCAGCACGGCATGTCGATCTCGGACCTCGATCGACACCGAGGAAGCTCAATCCAGTTTGAGTCGTACCCCGAGATCGGCTTCAACTACCGGATGACCGATCTCCAGGCCGCCATCGGGATCGAGCAGCTTAAGAAGCTTCCGCGAATACTCGAGCGGCGCCGGGCGTTGGCTCAGCGCTACACCGACGCATTTACAGGAAGCCGGTGGATTGAGCCGCCGCGCTGTCCCCCCGAATCGGTCCATGCATTTCAATCCTACATGGCGATGGTTCGCGCCGACGCCCCGACTGCGCGGGATCAGTTGATGGAGCGGCTGCTCGTTGAAGGGGTCGCGACGCGACGCGGAGTGATGGCGATCCATCGAGAGCCCCCATACCGGAAGCTCCTCGGCCAGCTTCACTTCCCCGAGGCCGAGCGGGTGAGTGACCACGGCCTGATCCTTCCCCTCTACGCTGAGATGAGCGAGGACGAGCAGGACCGCGTGATCCAGGCCATCCTGGGCGAGAAACGATCGCCGATATGACTTGCAACATCTTGCTGCTGAGCGCTTACCCCCCGGGGCTTCACCAATACAACATCGAAAAGGCGCTCCGTCAGCTCGGGCATCAGGTCTTTACGGTGGGAAGCACGAGCGGGGTGCTCGCCGATCTTGAGCACGCGCTGCAGCGATACGATCCAGGCTATCACTACGACCGCATCGTGACCGCTAACGAGCCGCTGGACGCGATCCTTTCGCAGTGCCCATTCGAACCGGACTTCATCCTGTATCTCGAGAGCAGTATCCCATTTCTGCCTCAAGGGCTCGTGGAGGCGCCCTGTCCAATCGTGGGGCAACTGACAGAGGACCTCTTAAACGCTGACTGGTACAGCGCGCTCTTTCCATATTTTGACCTCGCGCTCTGCACCTGGAAGTCGACAGAGGACAACTACCGGGCCCGCGGTCTCGACAACATCGTGCAGTGGTACTTCGGGGCACGCCCAGAGTTCTGCGTTGACGAAGGGCTGGAGCGGATCCATGACGTCACGTTTCTCGGCAACCTGAACCCCCGCGTCCAGCGCCGGCGCCTGCCCGCGATCCAGAAGATTTTGCGGTTGCGGGACGAGGGGCTCGACGTTCACGTGGGGGGCGGCGTCTTTTTCCACGAATACAACCGG
>DATEAO010000184.1:0-8827 GCA_035288345.1 Candidatus Methylomirabilota bacterium
GGGGCAACGGGTATTGCTGGTGGACGCCGACCTGCGAAAACCTGACGTGGGACGCTACCTCGGCCTCACCGAGACGCAGGGCCTGGCGGAATGGCTCAAGGAGCCCACCGAGACGGTGCGGGTTCAACGGCTGACGCAGCACGGGCTTTGCGTACTGAGCGCCGGTCACCCGCCGCGACGGCCCTGGGATCTCATCGCGCGTCCTCACTTGGGCGAGCTCTTGACGGCGGCCCGGCGGGACTTCGACAGAGTGGTGGTCGACTGTGCCCCTCAGACGCCGGTCGCGGATACGGCACGCATCCAAGACCATCTGGACGCCGTCATACTCGTGGTGCGGGCGCGCCTGGCGCCGCGGGAAGCCATTCTGAACACGGTGGATCAGATCAAAGAAGAAAAAATCTTGGGGATGGTTTTCAACGACATCCACAGCATGGTTTCGAACTATTACTACCACGGATACCAGTACTACCGGAGCTATCAACAGCGTGCCTGAGAGCCGAGCATGAGCGGGTTCTTCTTACCAACTCCTTCACTGCGCAATCTGACTTGCGCGCTGGTGGACGGGTTGATCGTGCTCAGCTGCTTGCTGCTCGCCCTGTGGCTGCGTTTCAGTACCCAGACTGACCCCATCGCGGGGTACGAGGGCGTGTACTCGAAGATGGCAGTCATTTTACTCGTGATGTTGCTCTGCCTCTATTACAACGACTTGTACGCCGACGTCGCTCCGCGCAATCGACTCGATCTTGTCCGTCGACTAGCCAGCGGTTTCGTGACCGCCGGCTTCTTGCTGGTTCTGCTCTATTACGCCTTTCCCTACTTCACCTTGGGACGCGGACTCTTTCTCATCCATTTTCCCCTTTCCTTGGCCGTTCTGATCGTTTGGCGGGGTCTTTACTATCAAGCCCTTCGCCATGACGCCCTGGTCGAGAACGTCGTCATTCTCGGTACGGGTCAAGCCGCCAAGGAGATTGCCCTGGAGATGCTGCAGCGCAAGCACGAAGGCTACCGCATCCTGGGATTCGTGGGCGATGACCCGTCTCTGGTGGGGCAGCGTCTGGTCAATCCATCGGTCATCGGGACCTTCGAGGACCTACCGCAGCTCATCGAAAGGAACGGCGTGAGCACCGTGGTGGTGGCCTTGGAAGACCGAAGGGGAAAGCTGCCTCTGGCCGACCTCTTGCGATGCCGGTTGGAAAAGGGAGTGCGGGTGGAAGAGGCTTCGTCGTTCTACGAGACGCTGACCGGGCAAATCCCCGTCCGCAGTCTCCGGCCGAGCTGGCTCATTTTTTCGCGCGGCTTCAGCAAGTCGCGCCTGCTCCTCAACTCCAAGCGGGTCATTGATTTCTTCGCCGCTCTCATCGGCCTCATTCCTTCCCTGCCGGTGATGGCGGTGGCGGCTGTTCTCATTTGGCTGGATAGTGGCCGGCCCATCCTCTACCGCCAAGAGCGGGTGGGAGAGAAGGGTAAGCCCTTCGTCCTCAACAAGCTCCGCACCATGAAGCCCGATGCGGAGGAAGGGACGGGTCCGGTATGGGCGGCCGCCAACGGCGATCCGCGCGTGACGAGGGTGGGCCGGTTCCTGCGAAACACGCGAATCGACGAGCTCCCACAGCTCTTCAACGTGCTCAAGGGCGAAATGAGCTTCGTCGGTCCCCGGCCGGAGCGACCGGCCTTCGTCGAGACGCTTCAGGACAAAATACCCTATTACAACGAACGGCACTCCGTGAAACCGGGCGTGACCGGTTGGGCGCAAGTGAAGTTCGGCTACGGCTCCTCGGTCGAGGAAGCAGAGGCGAAGCTCCGCTACGAGCTCTATTACATCAAGCACATGAATCCCCTGCTCGATTTGATGATCTTGGTAGATACCGCCAAGGTCATCCTATTCGGCCGAGGGGCGCGATAGAGAAGAATGACGGAAAGTGGCGCACGGCCTGCAACTTGTTGATAATTTGGAGTTTAACCAGAATAGGTGGACCTTGGCGACCAATCGGGGATCCCCTTTGCACTTGACCTATTCGCTATGTTAAGGTGCGGAGAAAGTGAGAATGTCATGAGTGACGAAAACGCAAGGCCAGAACAGAATGAGACCCGCGGAAACGACGAGAGCGAGGAGTCGAGGCATCGTTCCCTGCGTCGGAAGTTCATCAAGTCCACCGTGGCCGCGCTGCCGGTTGTCTTGACGGTCTCGGCGGGGACCGCTCACGCTTCCGGTGGCATCGGCAGCGGCTCACACTAGGGCATTCCTCGCTGCTCGCTTTTCAGCTTAATCCAACCCCAACACTCGAAGTTTATCCGCGCTAGTATTCTTGTCCGCCGCGCAGAGTCCGAGGAATCGATCAATGCCACCGGGTTCGGGAATCAGGGCAAAAGCATCGACACCGCTGGTTTGGCGTCGCTGGGACGACGAGACCATCGTCTACCACCCTGCCTCGGGGCAAACGCACTTACTCGATCTGGTCTCCGGCGAAGGCCTGGCGTGCCTGCAGGGTTCTTTCCTAGATTTCGAGACGCTCTGCCAGCGCCTGGCGCAAAGACTGGACATCGAGAATGACGCGGAATTGCGCCGATACCTCGAGATGCTTCTATCGCGGTTCGAAGAGCTCGGCCTGGTGGAGCTGGATGGAGTCTCTTGAACGTAAGCGATCTCTCATCCAAGGAGTTATCGGACCGGCTGACGTCGGGTAGCCTTTTTTTTCGCACCGGCCCGTTTACGTTCTCGCTGCGAACCGATCTCCCCGAAATCATCGACGCCTTCGGGTTACTCTATGGAGATTTCCCCGTTCTCGAGCCGGGGTACGCGGACTTTCACGCCTGTCTCGAGAGGCTTCGCGGCGTCAAGATCTGGATCTCCCCGCACGGCACGTTTCTGAACGGCGGCGTGCCACAGTTCTACCCGTTTCCCCTCCGGACCGCCCTCCCCTATCTGGAGTGGGGGCTCAATCGCTGTGTATTTCGCAACGCCCACAACTATCTCATGATCCACGCCGCGGTGGTGGAGCGCGGCGGACGCGCCCTCATCCTGGTGGGAACCTCCGGCTCCGGAAAGAGCACACTCTGTGCGGCACTGGTGCTCAGTGGCTGGCGCCTGCTCTCCGACGAGATCGCACTCATCGCTCCGGACGGTAGTCTGGCGGGACTGGCTCGGCCGATCGGGCTCAAGGCAGAGTCGATCCGGACCATCGAGGAATTCTCCCCCGACGCCTGCCTGGGACCGCGCTCGAGGGGAACCTCCAAGGGGCTCGTTGCCCATATGGCGCCTCCCAGAGAGAGTGTCCTCCGCGTCCACCAGAGGGCGAAACCTTCTTGGATTTTCTTCGTGAGCTACCAGGCAGACGCCCGGGTAGCTTGGACGCCGGTCTCCAAGGCGAAATCCCTCATGAGAATGGCCGACTGCGCCTTCAATTACACGCTGCTCGGTCGCCAAGGATTCGAGACGCTGGCGGACATGGTCGAGTCGACCCGCACCTTCGACCTGGTTTATGGCAATCTGGCGGAGGCGGTCGACCTCTTGCAGGGGCCGGATTTGGACGCCCAGCTAGGTACCCAGCCCAATCAACGAGAACGACACAATGCCCGCAATGGTCCTTCTAGACGTCTTGCGCAAGCCGGAGAAGATGGCGGAGCTGCCTCTGAAAGAGTGGACCTGGCTGGTGAGCCTGGCTCGCGTCACGCATCTCCTATCCCGGCTGAGCCTGCAGGTAACTAATCTAGGCCTTCTAGACCATATTCCAGAGCAAGTCCTCCCCCATCTCCAAGCGGCACGGGTGCTGGCCGAGGCGCACGATCGTGAGCTCCGCTGGGAAGTGAATCGGCTCGAGCGTGCCCTCAGAGGCATCGAGACGCCCATCGTCCTGCTCAAGGGAGCAGCCTACGCCTTGGCCGGCTTTCCTACAGCCGAGGGAAGACTGTACGGCGATCTCGATTTCCTGGTGCCCAAGGAGAAACTGAGACTCGTGGAAGAGGCGCTCAAGGAACATGGCTGGGTGGTGCGCGAAGAAAGCGAGTTCAGAGAGCAATACACTCGACGTTGGCTCCACGAGCTGCCGGCTCTGGTTCACAACCAGCGCCATACCCAGCTCGACGTCCACCATAACATTCTGCCCCACACCGATCACTTGCGGGTCGATGCCGGCAAACTACTGGAATCAGCGCTTCCTCTGAGAGACAATCCTCGCTTCAGCGTGCTGGCGCCGACGGATATGGTGCTGCACGGCGCTGCCCACATGTTTCGGAGTGGAGACTTCGTTTCCGGACTGCGGAACCTCGTCGATCTGGACGACTTGCTGCAGCAGTTTGGGCGGGAGGAGTCCTTCTGGTCCGACCTGCTCGGCCGCGCAACTGCCCTCGGCTTGCGGCTTCCTTGCTATTGGGGACTTCGCTACGCCGAGCGCTTCCTGGAAACGCCGATTCCCCACGACACGAAGAAGGCCATCCGAGGCTGGAAACCCTTTTGGCCGCCCCGCTTTGCCATGGACTGGTTGGTCGAGCGCGCCCTGTTGCCGCGCCACATCGACCGCACGGACAGAACGAGAGATCTTGCCATGCTGCTTCTTTCCCGCTATCCGCTCAGCCTCTTCCGGAGGACGATCGTTCCCAAGCTGGAATGGCTTATCATGAGGTCAGAGCTCAAATGAATCGCGGGGAAAAGACGATTGCCTCCGCCGTTGCTTGCGCCTTCCTCGGCGTGGTCTCGGCGGCTTCCGGTGCGCTGTCGGCCCATCAAGCCGGACCCATCGATCTTCGAGAGGCGGTCAAACGCATCAAGCCGAGCGTTCTTGGAATCGGCACGTTCCAAGCGACCCGACGCGTTCCCGCCCAGCTTATCGGCACGGGATTCGTGGTGGCCGATGGTCGGCACGTACTGACCAGCGCCCACGTTTACCGGCTCGCCATCGGTGACGTCGCCGAGGAGGAAAAGGAAAAAGCCACGGAGTTCGTGGTGTCCTTTCTTCAGAGCGACGAGAACGTCACCTATCGCCACCTCGCACTGGTGGCGGAGGACGGTGCCCACGACGTGGCGATCCTGAAATTTGGTGGAGCGGCGCTGGCTCCGGTGACTTTCGGAAACGACGAAAATGTCGAGGAGGGACAATCGATCGCGTTCACGGGATTTCCCTTGGGCGCGGTGTTGGGCCTTTACCCCGTCACTCACCGCGGCATCGTGTCGGCGATCGCACCCATCGTCCTACCAGCCAAGACCACCGGGCAGCTCGACGCCGCGACCATCGAGCAACTGCGAAGCACCTTCCTAATCTTCCAACTGGACGCCGTCGCCTACCCTGGGAATAGCGGCAGCCCGCTCTTCGACCCCGCGACGGGTGTCGTCTATGGCATGGTCAACAGCGCTTTCGTAAGGCAAACGAAGGAGAAGGTTCTTCCCGAGCCCACCGGCATCAGCTACGCGATCCCGATCCGGCACGCTCTCAAACTACTACAAGAAAAAGGGTTGGCCCGCTAGGCCGCTTTCTACCACCAGCCGCCGCCGATGGATCCCAGAAGCTCCACCACGTCTTCATAATGAAGCTCTGAATTCTCGGGATCGGCCGGATCGTAGTAGTAGGGTGTGATCGTCACGCGGTATCGGTTCAGGCCAGCCATCAAGGATTGGATGAACCCAAGATACTCCACTCGGACGCTCAAATAGCCGTGTTGCCGGTTGTCGAGAGGATAGATGTATCGTGAGAAGCCCTGTTGCCGGCCGGGGTTTTCCTCCGGGACTCGTAGGCCACTAGGGTCGCCAATGGTAGGAAGCAAGTAATAGTGGATCTCGTGCCCGTCCGATACCGTCACCGATCGCTCGTAGGATTCGTCATGACCGGAGAAGACGGCATCGACACCGAAACGATGGAACAAACCGTCCAGCTTCCGAATCGGGTGACTGGATTGGTGCTCGTTGGGATCCCCGTGGACAAAGGACGAGTACGGGGCGTGATGGTTGACCACGAATATGAAAGCGGAGTCGAGGGAGGCCTGCTCGAGGGTTTCCACCAGCCATTGGTATTGGAGACTATCGGTGTGGCCCGCCATTCCGCCGTGAATGTCGGGGGCGTAACTCTGAGCACCCTCCTCGGGCGTTTCATTCTCACCAACTAGAGGATGACGGCGATAACGGCCCGTATCCCAATTGGTGTTCGGGTCGTCCGTGGAAATCGAATCGTTGTTCGTGTCCAGCACGAAGATCGAGACCGCGCCGTAGTGGAGCCGGTAGTAGCGCTCGTGGCGCGGGTCACCGGGGGCGTGATTGTTTCCGGGGAAAGTGAAATAGGCTCGATACTTGGCGACACCGGCCTCCGCGTAGGGTTGGGCGTAGGGCACGCTGTTCCCCTTGAGGGTGGTGTTGAGCCCGTCGTAATCGTGGTTACCGAGAGCGGCGTAGATCGAGACCTGCGATGCGAGGCTCTCGCCGGGAGTCGGCTGCACCAGGTCCGACCAGAAGCTGTCCCAATCGTCCTGGGCGTTGCCTTCGTCCACCAAGTCCCCGGCATAGATGAGGAAGCGTGGGCTCTTCGCTTGTATCTGTCTCAGTACTGCTCGATGGATGGCGCTGCGTTGAGGCTCCGTCGCCTTAGATTCCGGATCCGCCGCCACCACGAAGGAAAAGCCTTCTTTCAGGGCAACCGCGGTTCTGAACTGGGCCTCCCATCGGGCCTCTCCCTGCGTTACCCGGTAGAGGTAGGCGGTGTTCGTTTCCAGCCCGCTCAGCCGCACCTCGTGCCGGTAGGGATGCTGCATCGAGTCCTCCACGCCGGCGGTCACCGTGGCAAGAGGCGCCGGCAAGGGAGACGAGAATTCCGATTGGCCATAGTCTGAAGTGCCCCACTCCAGCGTCCCTGGAACGGGTTCTTCCGACCACCAGACGACATGGATTGAGTCCGGGCCGACGTTTTGAAGGTAAGGTGCGATGCGGAACTGGGCCAGGGCGGGTCCTTCGAGGCCGAGCCAGATCAGGGCCAGCGTGAACCGACACACCCAAGGGGTCGCCCCCAGGGTACGGCCCGCATCTCTCATTGGTCGAACGGAGACGCTGATTAGGGCTTACTCATAGAGAGCTTCTCGAGCTTCGCCAGGCATGCCGCCACCATCAATCCAATCCCGGCAATGAACAGAGTCATGCTCTCATAACCGAGCGCGTGGTAGTTCCCGAGTAGCCGGGTGACGCCCGCCACTAGACAAAGCACAAGGCCAACGACAGCGGTAAGATGTCCCGCCCAGTTCAGGAAGACTCTCATTCTGCCCCCTCCAACCTACCCCGGTCCCAACGAGCTCTCGTTGGAGCCGGGGGCCCGGAACGTGTCTCCAGCCTACCCCTGGCCGCCACTCGACGGCCCGCTCCCGGGCGCTTTTTTGATCCGTAGCTCCGTCGTCTGCTGGGGGTCCCGTGACACCGGAGCGGCACGGTCGGTGCGCCCGAGGCTCTCCAGCCAGCGGTGCTTTCGAGGATCGTCGGCCAGCTCCGGACGGATGACGCGGTTGCGGACCAACATCTGGAGCAGCAGATCCAGCTTCTGCTCGATGACGTCGACTCGGGAGCCCATCCGCATGAGAAGCCTCGCCTCCCCGCCGGTTCCCAGGGCGGACGGCTCCTCCGGCTCGTGAGTCTCGTGAGCCGGTGGGATCTGGAGGTCGGTGACCGCCTCCTCCGCCCGGGCGCGATCGATGACCTCGGCGCCGTCGACATAGCCCACCAGGAGACAGCGTTCGCTAATAATGTTGATGAGCCGGGGCACCCCCCCGGATTTCTCATGGACGAGCGACAGGGCTTCCGGCGCGAAGAGGCCGCGCTTGGAGGCGCCCGCTACCTGCAAACGGTGCTCGATGTAGGCGGCGGTGTGCTCGAGGTCCAGAGGCTCCAGGTGACATCGAACGGCAACGCGCTGCTTCACCGCCACCACGGACGGAGCCGCCAGCTTCTTCTCGAGAGTCGGCTGTCCGGCGAGAATGATCTCGACCAGCTTCCGCCCCGAGGACTCGAGATTGGTCAGGTAGCGCAGCTCTTCGAACTGCTGCACGGAAAGCCCCTGCGCCTCGTCGATGAGGAGAACAACCGTTCTGCCGGCTTGAGTCTCGCGCGCCAGGAGCTTCCATAGAAAATCCGGCAAGGCCTTGTCGTCGCCCAGGCTGGTGAGCCCCAGCGCCGTCGCCAGCCTGCGAAGGACCTTGACGCCCTCGATCGAGGTCTCCGACATGAACACGCCCCGCTGGTGGGGACCGAAGCTCTGGAGAAGCCTCTTCAATAGGGTCGTCTTCCCGTTGCCGGGCGCGCCCACCAGGGTCGCTAATCCCTGGCGCTCCTCGATCGAGTAACAGAGCTCGTTCAAAGGGATCTGGTGGGCGGCGGCATAGTAGAACGCGGGGTCGTGGGCAAGCTGGAAGGGCTTGCTCCTTAAACCATAATGGCGGAGATACATAGTCTTGCTGCCTCGGGTTGGCGGTTGGGCGACCCGAAGTGATTGTATCGCAAAGGCTGGCGGGTTCCTAGTCGCGCGGGGGCCGGCCGGTGCCTTTCAGGAGCAGTCGCCCTTGGATGCCCTAGTTGAACTCGTTCCGCGAGTTACCTTTCTACCCACTCCGGCGGCGCTGGTTTTCTGCTACTCTATCATTTCTCGTCCACTTGGACACGGCTTGAAGGATACGAAATCGTAATCCCGAGGGCCTTTGCGGCGAGGCTGGACCGGTGCTAGGGACAACCGTTTCTCACTATCGCATTCTCGAGAAGATCGGCGAAGGCGGGATGGGAGAAGTCTATCTCGCCGAGGACACCAAGCTCCGTCGTCAGGTCTCGCTGAAGTTCCTCTCCAAGAACCTCACGCGCGATGAGTCGCGCAAG
>DATEAO010000185.1:0-7967 GCA_035288345.1 Candidatus Methylomirabilota bacterium
TGGAGACCTCAGGCGTCAGTCTCCGGCGGGGCGCTCATGAGCGAGTCGGCGTACACGGTGATCCTCGCGGACGACATGGTGCCCTACCGGCGCCTCGTTCGGACCGTGCTCGAGAAGAGCGGAAGCTTCCGGGTGGTCGGAGAAGTCGGCGACGGGGCAGAGGTGATCGAGCTGACGAAAGCCGTCAAGCCCGACCTCGTGCTGCTCGATCTGGGAATGCCTGAGATGGACGGGCTCGAGGTGCTCTCACAGATCTCCGCGGCATCTCCCGCCACAAAGGTCGTCATCCTCTCAGGATTCTCTGAGGAATGCATGGCTGCGCGGGGGCTTTCGCTCGGAGCGGTTCGGTATCTCGAGAAAGGCATCCACCCGAAGGCGCTTGTCCAAGAGCTGCTCGCGGCAATGCGCTAATGGCCGCGTTGAAGAATCCAGGCAGGGGGTCAACCATGAGAGTGCGGAAGGAGGGAATTTGAAATGCGAGGACAGGCCAGGACAAGAATTCTTCTGGTCGAGGACGACCGGAGCCAGGCCAGGCTGTTGGAGAAGGAGCTCAACCAAGAGAAGCCTGCGAAGTTTGAGCTGATCCACGCTGATTGTCTCAGAACAGGGCTCCAGCTGCTCGCCGAAGGAGGGATCGACGTCGTCTTACTGGACCTCTCCCTCCCTGACAGCCTCGGACACGAGACCTTCTCCGCCGTGAGGCCCCATGCCCCGTCTGTTCCCATCGTGATCCTGACCGGCCTTGACGACGAGCGACTGGCTCTCAAAGCTGTGCATGAAGGAGCGCAAGACTATCTGATCAAAGGGCATGTGAACCGTCATCTGTTGGTGCGCGCCACCCGCTATGCCATCGAGCGCAAGCGGGTGGAGGAGGCGCTCCGGAAGAGCGAGGAGGTGCGGAGACAGCGCGAGAAGTTGCAAGCGACGGCCACCTTGCTCGCGGGCGTCGCTCATGAGCTGAACAACCCTCTTGCCATCGTGGTTGCCGAAACCTACCTGTTACGAGACCCGGCCGGGCAAGCGGATGTATCCCGACGGGCCGAGGCCATTGCCGATGCCGCCTGGCGCTGCGCACAGGTTGTGCGGACGTTCATCGCACTGGCCGACGAGCAGCCAACGGGTCGCCAGCCGGTCGCTCTCAACCAGGTTGTGCAGGAGGGGGTTACATACATGGCAAACCAGCTTCGCTCGGATGAGATCGAGGTACAACTTCACCTTGCTGCGGATCTCCCGTTCCTCTTAGGCGACCCCTACCTGCTTCAACAGGCCATCGTCAAGCTCATGACAAATGCGGAGGAAGCCATGCGCGAGAGCCCCCCTCCGCGCACACTCACCGTTACGTCTCGATTCGCTGCCGGCGAGCAGATGGTCGTGCTCGACATCGCTGACACCGGCCCAGGTGTCGCGCCGGAGATTCGATCCAGGATCTTCGATCCGCTCTTCACCACCAAGTCTCCTGAGCGAACGGGATTGGGGCTTTCCTTCTGTCAACGGATCATCCAGTCTCACAGCGGAACCATTCGACTCTTAGACCGACCAACGCCCGGCGCCGTCTTTCGCATCGAGCTGCCGTTGGAGCCTCCCTCTCTGGCTCGCGAGGTGAGACTTCCTGGCAGCGCGGGGGCCGCACTGCCCGAGCCGACGCTGCCAGCGCAGACTCGATAACGCTCGGAAGGACCAGCCAGTTATGATGGCATGGCCGCGCTGGCCAGAAAGTAACCTGCCAACCTGACAACCTTTCTGTGCCAGAGTGGTCTGAGCGCCGTCTGCAAGGGCAGGGAAATCTCTTTATTTTCGGGCAGGTTCATTCTTACCCACCCTGGCATCTCCCCTGCACCGCTTTGCTCGGATATGGGGAATCCTAACAGTCTGTCCCGGCATTTGAATATCCCTGTGTGAGGAGACCGTGCAGACAAACGCGCAGAAGAATCGTCTCGCCTCGTTCATCTCCTGGTTAAGCCTCAGCGCGCTGACTGGAGAGCGTCACCGGGGTGGTGACAGTCACACCAGCGAACCCGATGGATCCAACAAACGGGAAGAGCTTGCGCAGGTCTTTGGCGAGATGACCGAGTCTCTGGGGTGGCGCGAAGAGACGATCCGCCAGCTCGCCGCCATTGTGCAATCCTCGGAGGACGCCATTATTTCTCTGACCCTGGACAACATCATCGCGAGCTGGAACCGCGGCGCCGAGCGGCTCTATGGCTACTCCGCTCGGGAGGCGTTAGGGCGGTCTGCATTTCTTCTCGTTCCTCCCGACCGTCAGGAAGAGGAGCAGACCATTCTCGCGAAGATTAACCAGGGGGAGTCGCAACTGCACTACGAGACGACGAGAGTTCGAAAGGACGGGCAGTCTCGATACGTCTCCCTCACCATCTCCCCCATCCGTAACGTATCTGGCGCGGTGACTGGCGCGTCCGCGGTGGCGCGAGACATCACGGAGCGGAAGCAGGCAGAGGAGCGGTTACGGGAGAGTGAGCGCCGGTATCGTCACTTGGTCGAGAACAGCCAGGGCCTCATCTGCACCCACGCGCTCGACGGAACACTCTTGTCAATCAACCCAGCGGCCGCCCAGCTCCTTGGGTATCAGCCCGAGGAGATGGTCGGGAGGAATTTTCGCGAGTTCCTGGCGCCGGCTGTCCAGCCGCGGTTCAGTGATTATCTCGAGCGGATTCGCCACAGAGAAACCGATAGCGGTCTGCTGCGCATGATCACGAAGACGGGTGACGAGCGGATCGTCGTGTATCGCAATGCGAAGTTCGAGGAGGCGGGAAAAGCTCCCTACGTGCTCGGCCACGCGCAAGACATCACGGAGCTCAGGCGCGCTGAAAGGGAGCTCCAGCGGCAACGAGAAGCGCTGATGCAGACCGAGAAGCTGGCCGCGATGGGCTCCCTGCTTGCCGGCGTGGCGCACGAGCTGAATAATCCGCTCGCCGCGGTGCAAGGCCACACGTTCATCCTTCGCAAGACCGCCAGGGACCCGCAGATCGTGAAGCGAGTCAAGGAGATCGAAGAGGCCATCGAGCGATGCGCGAAGATCGTGGAGACCTTTGTCAACCTAGCGAGGCCGTATCCGAGCAGTCGACAGCAGATCTGGCTCAACAAGCTCGTTCAAGAGTCCGTCGACCTCCTCGCGTATCAGTTCAGGCTCGACAATATCGAAGTCATCCTGGATTTCACCGAGGATCTCCCGATGATCTGGGCAGACCCTCATCAGCTCCACGAGGTGATGCTGAACCTTCTCACGAATGCCCAGCAGGCCATGCGCAGCGCCTCCCCGCCGCGCCTGCTCACCATCAGCACGCGCCTGAACCCCGAATCTCAAACCATCTCACTCGAGATCGATGACACCGGACCCGGGGTCCCAGCGGAGATTCGATCGCGGATCTTCGAGCCGCTCTTCACCACCAGGGCGCCGGGAGAAGGGACCGGGTTAGGCCTGTCGGTCTCCCAGAGGATTATCCAGAACCACGGTGGAACCATCGAGTTGGCCGAGGCAGAGGGCCCGGGCGCGGTGTTCAGAATCGAGCTCCCCGTCGAAAGGAGGCGCTCGTGACCACGCCGCTTCAGAACACACGGGCGTTCTTCTCGAGCCTGCGGGTCAGGCTTCTGGCTTTAGTACTCCTCGCCGTGGTCCCCGCGCTGGGTTTGGTCCTCTATAGCGCGTGGGAGCAGCGCCAGCAAACCGCAAAAGAGGTGACGGACCAAGCGCTACGGCTCGCCCGTCTCGCTTCGATCGATCAAGAGCGGCTGATCGACAATGCGCGACATTTTCTCGCGGGGCTGGCGAGGCTCCCGAAGATGCAGGAGCGGGACGAAGCCTGGTGCAGCGAATTCTTCTCACGACTCCTGGGGCAGCATCTGCAGTACGCCAACCTCGGCGTGATCGACGCCACAGGAACACTGTACTGTAGTGGCCTGCCGTCACCTCCCATCTACGCCGGGGACCGGACGTATTTCCGACGCGCCATTGAGACCCGAGATTTCGCTATCGGCGACTATCAGATCGGCCGCATCACCAAAAAGCCAACCATTAATTTTGGTTATCCCGTCATGGGCGCTTCCGGCCAAGTTGGGGCCGTCGTGTTTGCAGCGCTCGATCTGGCCTGGCTCAACCGGCTCGGCACAGAGGCCCAGCTACCGGATGGGACCTCACTGACGGTCATTGATCGACGAGGGACCGTCATTGTCCGTTATCCCGACCAGGACCGGTGGGTCGGGAAAATGGCGTCAGAGACTCCGATCGTCAAGACCATCCTGGCACAGCGAGAAGGGGTCAGTGATGTGCCCGGACTGGATGGTGTCCCGCGCCTGTATGGATTCACCTCGCTTGGAGGAACAAGCGGAGGCGCCTACATCAGCATCGGGGTCCCCAAACAAACGGCCTTCGCGGCAGCCAACGATGGGCTCATCCGCACTCTTGCCTGGTTCGGGTTCGTCGCAAGCCTGGTGCTCGCCTCGGCATGGTTCGGAGCAGACCTGTTCGTGCTCCGGCAGGTGAAGACCCTGATACAGGCGGCGCAGAGGTTAGCGTCAGGCGATCTCAGCGCTCGTTCGGGCCTTGCGACCGGCGGCGAGCTCGGCGAGCTCGCCAGCGTGTTTGACCGGATGGCTGAGTCTCTGGAGGCGCAGCGGGCCACCATTGCGCGCGACATCACCGAACGCCAGCAGGCTGAAGACGCGCTGATCCGGCAATCCCAGGAACTCGCCCGCTCAAACGCCGAGCTCGAGCAATTCGCCTCTGTGGCCTCCCATGATCTTCAGGAGCCGCTGAGAATGGTGGCGAGCTATACGCAACTCCTGGCCAAGCGCTACAAAGGAAAACTTGATGCTGACGCCGAGGAATTCATTCGGTACGCGGTGGACGGGGCCACCCGGATGCAGCGACTCATTCAGGACCTGCTGACCTTCTCTCGGGCCGGCTCCCGGCGAATAGAACCGGCGCCCACCGACTGCGAAGCTGTGCTCGATCAGGCCCTGATGTCATTGAAGACAGCGGTCGAAGAGACCGGCGCGCTCATCACCCGTGATCCGCTGCCGACGATCAAAGCGGACGCCTTGCAGCTCGTCCAACTGTTTCAGAACATCATCGGGAACGCCATCAGGTACCGGACGGACGATCGACCGCGCATACACACTTCGGCCGACCTCGAGAATCATGAATGGGTGTTCTCCGTACACGACAACGGGATCGGGATCGACCCGAAGTACGCTGACCGGATTTTTGAGGTCTTTGAGCGCTTGCACAGCGAAGCAGAGTATCCGGGAACAGGAATTGGACTCGCGATCTGCAAAAAGATCGTAGACCGCCACGAAGGAAGGATCTGGGTAGAATCTGAGCTCGGCAAAGGGGCGACGTTTTTTTTCACCATTCCGGCTCAATGAGGAGTCTACGCGCGGGCTAAGCGCTGCGGGATCGGGTCTGGCCCACCGGTCCTCACGAAGAGTGCGCCCGGCGATTGGGTGAGTGCGGGCCGGCATGACTGCTTCTTCACTGGGGGTGAAGAGTGCTCACAGCGTCGAAAACGAGCGATAAGGTCATTGAGTTGTTGATTGTGGACGATAACCAGGCTGATGTGCGTCTGATGGCTGAAGCCCTGAAAGATGCCAGAGTGCAGAGTCGCCTGACCATCGCCAGGGATGGGGCCGAGGCGCTTGCTGTCTTGCGACGAGAAGGGAGTTACAGCAGAGTCAAGTATCCAGACCTCGTGCTTCTCGACCTGAATCTGCCCAAGATCGACGGGCGGGAAGTGCTTGCCGAGATCAAGGCCGACTCCGCTCTCAAGCGCATTCCGGTCGTGGTGTTTACGACATCGAGCGCGGAGGACGATATCATCCAAACGTATAACCTGCACGCAAATTGCTATATCACCAAGCCCGTGGACCTTGAGCAGTTCGTCAGAATGGTGCGAGCCATCGAGGACTTCTGGTTTACGATCGTGAAGCTCCCGCCAAAATGAAAGGGTGTGTTCGCACCGTGCGCAGGAGTCTAGACAGGATCGCAGAGCCACTCATGAAGGTACTGTTGGTTGAAGACAACCCAGGCGACGCGCGTCTGGTGCACGAGATGCTTTCCGAGGAGACATCCGTGAGATGTGAGGTCTCGCGCATTGAACGGCTCGCCGAGGCTTTGCGGCGACTCGAACACGAAGAGTTTCACGTGGTCCTGCTGGATCTCTCGCTTCCCGACTCGCACGGTGTGAGCGGGGTCGCCGTGGTCCAGGCGAAGGCGCCTCACGTTCCAATCGTCGTGCTGACCGGGCTCGACGACGAGGCGATCGGCGTCGAAGCGGTCCAGGCCGGCGCGCAGGACTACCTGGTAAAGGGCCAAGCAGATGGTCATGCGCTTATGCGCGCCATCCGCTACGCCGTCGAACGTAAGAGGATCCTCCAAGAATTGAAGGCGGCCCAGGAGCAGCTCGTGCGGGGGGAGAGCCTTCGAATGGTCGGAACGCTCGCGTCGGGCGCGTCGCATCATCTGAACAACCTCATGTCGATCATCCTGGGACGGATTCATCTTCTCCTGGCAAAAATCGAAGAGCCCGAGGTCCGTCGCTCCATCACGATCGTCAAACAGGCCGCGCTGGACAGCGCCCAGGTCGTGCATCGGATGCAGGGGCTCGCCCAGCACCAGCCGATTGCTGAATCCGTACGTATCGATCTGAACCAGCTGATTGAGGAGATGCTCGAGGCGATCGGGCCGCTCTCGCAGAGCCGGAGCAAGCGGGGCGTGATCGATATGTCCCTCACAGCAGGGCGGATTCAGACAATCGCCGGGGACCCCGCCTCGTTAAGAGAAGTGGTGATGAACCTGCTCCTCAACGCGATCGAGGCCTTGCCCAACGGGGGACGGATCACCGTGAAGACCTGGGCGTCGGGAGACAGCGTCTACTGTTCGGTGGCCGACACGGGAGTCGGGATGCCTGAAGACATCAGGCGGAGAGCCTTTGAGCTCTTCTTCACTACGAAAGGGTCAAAGAGCACCGGATTAGGGTTGTCAATGGCGTATGGGGTCGTGCAGCAACATGGGGGAGAGATCAGTATCGAGAGTGAGGAGGGAAAGGGAACGACCGTGACATTCCGGCTTCCCGTTCCAGAAGGCGCAGAATTGCAAGCTGCGGGACTGCCCGCGGACCGCGCTCACCAATTAGGAGGGGTAAAACTGTGAGAGCTATGGGGGCATCAGGGCAAATTCTTATTGTGGATGATGAGATCGAAATCCGTAGCGTTTTGGAAGAATTTTTGAATCATAAGGGCTTCAAGACGCAGGCCGCGCCTGATGGGATGACAGCGGTGCAGGCCATCTGCGCGCAACTTCCTGACGTCGTTCTTCTCGACATCGACATGCCTTCGCTTGGAGGGATCGAGGCGCTGAGCGCGATCCGGGCCATTGCCCCGCGCGTGAAGGTGATCATGATCAGCGGAAAGGCCAGCCTCGATGTGGCGAAGCAATCGCTGGCCCATGGAGCCTATGATTATCTGGCAAAGCCCTTCGACCTGGAGTATCTCGCCAAAAGCGTGGAGACGGCGCTCTTAACGAAAACCCTGGACGAATCATGTCAACCTGATCCTCTACGGCGCTGACTAGCCGAGCGGAGCTCGGCACCCGCGCATCAACGCGCTCACGCTTCACACTTCACGCTTCACGGGCCGTGATATAATCGCGCAGCAACGGCGATGGAAGCGTTCACTCCTTCACTGCTCAGCACGCTCATGGCAGAGCCACTGCTCCGAGTCAACAATCTCAAGAAATACTTCCCCATTCGGGGAGGACTCTTCTCCCGCGAGGTGGGGCGGGTCCATGCCGTGGATGGCGTGTCGTTCGAGATCCAGCCTGGCGAGACGCTGGGGCTGGTGGGTGAGTCAGGATGCGGAAAGTCCACCACCGGGCGCTCCGTCCTGAGACTCATCGAGCCCACCTCAGGCGAGGTCTGGTTCAGCAATATTGACGTCACTTCGCTTGCAAGATC
>DATEAO010000186.1:0-2753 GCA_035288345.1 Candidatus Methylomirabilota bacterium
TGGAGCGGGCCGGGGTCCTCACCCGCACACGCAGGCGGTCGCGGGGCATTGGGTTGCGCCAGGAACCGCGCGCCACGCTCACGCCGCTGCTCGGCCGGGTGGCAGCCGGCCGGCCGCTGCTTGCCGAGGAGCACATCGAGATAAGCTACCCGCTCCCCCGGGAGTGGACCGGGGGCGGGCAGACCTTCCTCCTCAAGGTCCAGGGCGACAGCATGCGCGACGCCCGGATCTTCGATGGCGACCTCGTGCTCGTGAAAGTTCAGCCGAAGGCCCTCCCCGGTGAGATCGTCGTGGCGATGGTGGATGACGAGGTCACGGTCAAGCGCTTCCAGATGGACGGCAAGATGGTGGTCCTCACGCCCGAGAACGAGGCCTTCGCGCCCATCAGGATCGGGGAAGGGACGCGCTTCCGGATCTTAGGAAAAGTCATCGGGGTCTTCCGAAGGCTCTAACAGGTCGCTCAGAAGGTCCGGTTCTGTCATTGCGAGGAGCGATTTTTGCGACGAAGCAATCTGACCTGAAAGGTCATTCCGAGCACATTCGCTTCACTCAGTGTAAACTCCGCGAGGAATCTCAGAGAGATTGCTTCGCTACGCTTGCAACGACACGCCCCTATCTCTCTGTTTTTGTGTCACGAGTATCGTGTTGCATTTTATGCATCACTATCGTAGAGTCCGTCCGAGAAGTGTCGGCTAATATCTGTTAGCCTTCTCTGGGGGAACTATGCGAACTTCTTTTGCCTGTGTGCTGATAGTGCTTCTGTGTGCGGGATGCGCCACAGAGAGATACGTGCCACCCACAATTAGCACGGCCCCACGCACCGGCCTTTCCCTAAAGATTCCAGTGATAGCTTTTGTATACGACGGCCGAACAACCGGTACGGATCCGAGCGCAGTTGATTCTCTCCAGTCCGAACTCACAAAAATCTATGGCCCGAGCTTGCAATGGGTTTCCTACTTTGATCCCGTCCCTAAGGGCAGGGTGGCAGTCCGGCTGCGAATTGTCATGCTGGGTTCATCATTCGGTAGTCGGCTAATTTCATCGGTCACATACGCAACGGCGCTTCAATCTGCTCAAGTGTTAGCAAGCGGTCCCTGGGGGCCAGTTGTTGGTTCCGCCACAGGGTCATCTTCCGTTTTCGCGGGCTCGTTTTCTGGTGAGGGCTGGTGGAATGGCGCAGCATGGATTGACGTAGAGATTCAAGACAATCGTGGTTCAATTGGGAACCGTTTCACCATCCCACTTGCGGCCGAACACAGAGAATCAAACATGTGGGGCTATTCGTCTGGAGACAAAGCCGCACGTAAGGCGTGGGAAAACGTGTCTGCGCAGCTTACTCGTGCCATGGATGAGGTGTTAAGAGTTTTGCGTGACGCAGAAGGCTAACCACCGGCTCGAGCGGACTGGACAACAGCTTCGCTGTTGGGTACCCGCGGCGCTTAGCGCCGCGGCGACCGCTCAGTCGAGGCGTTCGACGGACATGTGAGCGTGGACTTCACCTTCTGGTATCGACTGACCGTTGCCGAACGGAGCGTTATCGGTATTGAGGCACCGGTGCTCACACTGTACACGGCCACTGGACAACCCGACGTAGTTCTCACATCGACGGACATGAAGACGCCACTCAAGACGGCAAAGGAGATCGCGCTCCGCTCAGCCGGGTGGTCGACGGAGAAAGAGGCGGACGTGAAGGGGGCTTGGTACGCTGCCAGGCTGGATCTCGCCCTGGTTCGCCATCGCGTGGGCGTCCGCCCTGAACAGTGTGTCAGCCGTAGCATGTTGGCCAAGTCAGGCTTGCAGATGGGCGAAGCTCAACCGGATCAGCGCGTGCTGAATGACACTTACGGGCTCTCGGTGTTTCCGAGCGACCCACCACCACGATTCGCCCGTATTGGAGGGGCGTTTCTGTCGCAACCCAATCCCGAACGCATCGTTGCCACGTTCAGTCACCTTTGCTCGCGTGAGCTGACACTGACGAGCCGCGACCATCTTGCCATCGACCTCTTCAACACCTCCTTTCTGCAGCCGAGCTCTGCGACTAGGGTCGTGACCCTCGTCATGGCCGTAGAGTCGCTCCTCGAGCAACTGCCTCGGCCTCCAGAGACACTGACCTTGGTGGACAGCTTCATCAAGCAGGCCGAAGGCGATGAGGCATTGGTGAACTCGCATCGGGACTCCTTTCTTGGATCGCTGAGGCGGTTGCGCCTCGAATCGATAGGGAGCGCCGGGCGGAGGCTGGCGATGGCACGCCTCGGAAAACGTAAGTACATGAATCTGGCCGCGCCTAAGTTCTTCGACCACTGCTATTGCCTCCGATCCAAGTTGGTTCACGGTACCGCCAAGCAGCCGTCGGACCAAAAGGTCAAAAGTACAGCAGGCGCAATGGAAGTATTCGTCGCCGAGATGATTACGCAGCCCTTTCTTGGGCTGGAGGCCGCCGAACAAGCGCATGTACCAGACGGCGCCGAGGCAAACGTGGAGCGCTGCTGGTGATGCGCGAACGTTAGGCGCCTGATCTCGATTCGAGAGGGAACGGCGGGAGAGCAGAGGGTGGGCGGGGTGACAAGATGGGCGTTGTCAGAAAGGTGCGAGGAAGTGAGTGCCCGAGTCGAAGATTTTTTTGCGTGAAGAATTAGTCAAATGTATAAATCTAGTGTCATTGCGAGGGAGCGAAGTGGCCCCTTCGGCTGCGCTCAGGGCAGGCTGCGCAATTTGAAATGACGGGATTGCCGCGCTCCCTTCGACGAGGCTCA
>DATEAO010000187.1:0-5159 GCA_035288345.1 Candidatus Methylomirabilota bacterium
TGTCACCCGGAAGGAGAGGATCACCTGCCGTCCGCGTGCTTCATTGGCCTCTTTCGGGAGGAAGTGCTCAGGGCGGAAGCCGACAAGAGACTCTTCCTTGTCCACCAGATTCATCGGGGGCGAGCCCAGGAACCCCGCGACAAAGGTGTCAGCGGGCTCATCGTAGACCTCACGCGGACTCCCGATCTGCCTCACCTTCCCCCCTTGCATGACGGCGATGCGGTCGCCAAGCCCCATGGCTTCAACCTGGTCGTGGGTGACGTAGATCGTGGTGGTGGCGATACGCCGCTGGAACTGCTGGAGCTCGTCCCGGGCTGAGGCCCGAAGCTGCGCGTCCAGGTTTGAGAGCGGCTCGTCCAGGAGAAATACCGCTGGCTCGCGCACCACCGCCCGGGCCAACGCCACACGCTGGCGCTCACCGCCCGAAAGCTCGCGGGGCTTTCTGTGCAGGAGCTTCTCGATGCCGAAGAGCCCCGCGGCCCACTCAACCTTGTGGGGGATCTGCTTCTTGTCCACGCCCTGGGCCTTCAGAGGGAAGCTGATGTTGTCGAAGACCGTCATGTGAGGGTAGAGGGCGTAGCTCTGGAAGACCATAGCGATCTTCCTGGCTCGCGGCGGCAGGTCGTTGACCACCTGTCCTCCGATGAGGATCTCCCCTCCGGTCGGCTGCTCGAGACCCGCGATCATCCTGAGGAGCGTGGTCTTGCCGCAGCCTGACGGTCCCAGAAGGACCAGGAACTCTCCCTCGTTCGTGGCGAGATCCACCCCGTCCACGGCTTTCACGTCACCGAAGTGTTTTTGTATCCGTTTCGTCTCGACCGTTGCCATTTCACTCGAAGGGGGACCTGCCCCCAACACGGAGGGAGGCTCCTGAATCGGAGCCTCCCAGGGTTTGTCCCTCACCTTGTCCTCTCCCCGATGGGGGAGAGGGTCGGGGTGAGGGGAGATATCGAAGGGGGGCGGAAGCGCCCCCCTCCAAGGCTAGATCATCTTCCTGTCTTTCCACCTGTTCCAGATGCGCCGGCACTGGGCATCCGCCTCCTCCAGCGCGGCCTCCGGCGTGGCCTGCCCCGAGGCAGCCTTCGCGAACATGACGTTCAGCACCCAGGTGCTGTAGATCTCGTCAATGGCCGCGTTGGCATAGCCGGGGTAGCCAATGTTGGTCGCCCAATCGAGCACATCGTCCAGGACCTTGTACTTGTCGGGCGGGTGGGCCTTGGGGTCATTCGCGATGAGCTTCTGGATGTCGGGCACGGTCTTGGGCCAGCAGGGGAAGTCATAGAACTCCCCGGCGACGAACGCGTCGCGGAAGTTCGTCACGTAGTCGATGAGGAACTTCTTGGCCCCGTCCTTGTTCTCGGCAAACTTCCAGATGACGTAGCACTGCATCACGTGCTCGAGGCCGATGGCGCGCACGGGCCCCTTGACGGCCTTTGTGAGCTGGATCTTGGCGGACATCGCCGGATCCTGCTTCTCCGCGGTGCGCGTGGTCGAGATCGCGTTAAGGGTCGCGGAGATCTGGCCGGCGATGATGGCCCGGTTGTTGGAGGAGGCGTCCCAGGTAAAGACCTCAGCGGTCATCGCCTCCTGGTAAAGGGCCTTGACGAACTTGATGGCCTCCAGGGTCTGCTTGGAGTTCAGTGTGTAGTTGCCGCCGGCGTCCTGCTCGTGGGCGCCGAAGGAGTACATGATCGTCCGCATGGCCATGGCGGTGTCGATCTCGTTGGACAGGCCGATCCCGATGGGGTTGCCGAACTTCTTCTTGATCTCGGCGCCCTTGATGCGGACGTCGTCCCAGTTCCGCGGCCCGTTTGGCAAGCCCACCTGGGAGAAGAGGTCCTGGCGGTAGTTGAACGGATCGGGAGTGAAGGACGGCGAGAACGCATAGTACTTCTTGGTCTTCGGGTTGTAGGTGCTCTTGATACCCAGGTCGATGGGCTTCCCCACCTTCCTCTCGAGCTCCGTGTAGACGTCACGCATGTCCAACGTCTGCTCCTCGATCGCGGGCGGCGGCCAGTTGTACAGGAACAAGTCGTGCCCCTTTTGGGCCGAAATCTCCGAGGCACCCCGGGCGTTCACCCCGGCGATGCCGATGTTGTCCACAATCACCTCGGTGTTGTTCTTCTGCCCCCACTCCACCGCGAACTTCTTGTTGAACCACTCGTCATAGCCGGGAACGAAGTGGACCCACTGGAGGACTTTCAGGGTCTTCTTCTGAGCGTCGGCCCTTCCGGGGATGATGATGTTGGCGCCAAGCCCCGTTGCCAGCGCCCCTGCTCCGGCAGCCTTGACGAACTCCCGCCGAGAGATTCCCTGCCGCTCTTTCTGTTCCATACGTTCACGCTCCTCTCTTTACTCCGTTACCCTTTAGTAAGACTCCACGTTGGATCGACTTCACCTCCTTGGCTCACCACTCCCCCGATTGCCGATGACGCGGCTGATTGTACCACCGGTTGGCCCCGGTCGGCTTGGCCCATTCCTATTCGCTGAAAGGAGCTCCCCAAGTGTGACGAGGGCGTACCCTTCGGCCCTGAGCCGCTCGATCATCATTGGAAGCGCGGCGAGAAGCCGCTGCGGAGCGCCAGGCAACCCCTCGGCGTCATGAAGATCGACAATCGCGCCCGGATGGGAGCGGCTCAGGACATGGTCAACCTGCTCGAAGGACGCGGAAGGGCGAAGCCCCTCAGGCTGGATCGACCAGAAGACACACCGGGCGTTCACGCTCCTCAGCGCGGGAAAGAGGGCGAGGTTCACCATTCCCCACGGCGGGCGGAAGAATCTCACCGCCCTCCCGGTGAGCTCACTTAACACGAGGGCCCCCTTCGAGACTTCCTCACGGGTCTGACTCGGAGTTGACCACCAAAGGTGCCGGTGGCTCCAACTGTGACTCCCCACTTCATGCCCGTCATTCACGATCGCCTTCACCACCTCGGGAGCGGCGAGGGCGCGCTTCCCGACCAGAAAGAACGTCGCGCGAACATGAGCGCGCGCAAGGGCCCGAAGCAGTTCCGGGGTGTAGTCAGGATCAGGGCCATCATCAAACGTGAGCGCGATCGAGCGCTTGTCGCGGGGCCCCCGGCGAACGCAGCCGACCGTGAGGAGATGGGCCCCCATGGTGTAGGCCATCCACCCCAAGGGAGGAAGGAGCAGCGGCCAAAAGATCATGGGCGATGCGGGGCGTGGCCGTTCGCGGCGGTCAGGAGGTGACGAGCAACCGTCTGCGCCGCATCAGGACGGTGATTGACCGCCGCGTTGCTTTTCAGTTTCTGAAGGAGCAGGGGGTCGGAGCGGAGCAGTTCGACAGTGTCCTTGAGCGCCGAGGGCCCGCGCGCCACCAACGCGGCGCCGCTGATCTCCGCCACCCGCTGGTTGCTGGCTTCCTGGCCCGGGAGCGAGCCGTAACAGACCACAGGAAGCCCGACGGCGAACGCTTCGGCGAGCGTGACCGCGCCGGCTTTCGTGATGAGCAGGTCCGCTGCCGCCATCTCCAGATGGATCGCCTGCACGTAGCCAAGAATGCGGATCCCGGCCCGCCCACCCCATCGCCGGCGAAGCCGCTCGGCCAGCAGTCCATCGGTCCCGCACACGACGGTGATCTGAAGCGGTGGGGTGAGAGCCCGAAGCGCGCTGAGCGCGTCGCCAAGCCGACCGAGCCCACCGTACGCGCCAGCCATCAACAGGACCGTGAACGGCTCATGGTCGAGCTGAAGGAGCTTGCGCGCGCTCAGGAAGTGAGGAGGGGTTGAGAATTCAGGCGCGATCGGGATCCCGCTGACCAGGACCCGTTCAGGTGGAATGCCCCGATGCTCGAGGCCGCCTCGAATCTCGTCTGTCGGGACGCAATACGAATCGACGTTGGGATAGATCCATTGGGTGTGAACCACGAAGTCCGTGAACACGGTCGCGTGGGGAGGACAGAAGAACCCGCGCCGCTTCATCTCGGAAAGGGCCCCGGCCGGAGTGGGATGGACGGAGACAACCAGATCTGGCCGGTCAGCCTCGATCGCCCGGGCCAAGCGGCGCATCCCGAGCCTGTTCATCCCGAGCAGCAATGGAGACCAGATTGGCAGGTGGTCAGAGAGCCAGTATGCGGCTCCCCAGAACGCGGGGGCTCGCCGCAAGGTGGCCAGATACAAGGCTTGAGTCGCTCGATTGAACACCGGAGAGACAAATGACTCGAAGTGATCAAACACCTGAGGAAGAGCGCCTTCGGCCCTGAAGGCGTGAGCGAGCGCGGCGGCCACTCGGTTGTGCCCGGATCCGTAACTCGCGGTAAGGATAAGGACGCGAGGAGTACGTCCGCTCATTGGCGATCCCCCGACTGTGTAGGGCATTCAGCGTCGCCTTGGTCCGAGGGTGCCATTGTAGCCGAGGCCGATCTGGAAGACAACCGGGGCGTGAAGTGTGAAGAGTGAAGTGTGAAGCGTCCCCCTCACCCAGCCTCTCCCCTATGGGAAGAGGAGAAGAGGTGAGGGGCATCATCGGGGGAGAGGAGAAAGGTAAGGGGAGCTTTGGTTTTGACGCCCACTCGTGCCGTGGCGAGAAGCGAGCAGATCGAGGCCCGAGGGAGGAGGAACCCTGAGGCGTATGCGGTATACGTTGAGGGGTTCCGACGACGGAGAACGAAGAGATGCGAAGCTTATCGGCGCGGCACTAACTGCCGAAGCGGCGGTCGCGCTCCTGAAAATTACGGATCGCGCGCAGGAAGTCGATCTTCCTTAATGCCGGCCAGTGGACGTCGCAGAAGTAGAACTCGCTGTACGCGCTCTGCCAGAGCAGGAACCCGGAGAGGCGCACCTCCCCGCTCGTGCGGATGATCAGGTCGGGGTCCGGCAAGTCGGACGTATAGAGGTAGCGGCTGATCTCCTCCTGGGTGATTCCCTCGATAATCGCCTCGATCCCTTCTCCGCGCTTGGCCCGTTCTTTGATCAGCGCGCGCACCGCGTCGGCGATCTCTTGCCGTCCCCCGTAGGCCACGGCGATGGTGAGCACGGCCTGATCGTACGCGGCGGTGGCGGCTTCGGCATGGCGGATCGCCGCGAGCGTGCTGTCAGGGAGGAGATCCAGCTTACCGACCGCGCGCACCCGCACCTGGCGGCGGTGCACCTGCGGGTCCTTGGCGATCTGCGCCAGTTTCTTTTCCACGACCGACAGCAGGC
>DATEAO010000188.1:0-2309 GCA_035288345.1 Candidatus Methylomirabilota bacterium
CGAAGACGCCGCCCCACGCGCTCTTCAACTCCTTCCTGACAGACAAGCGTGACGTGATGCCCGATCTCCCGAAGCTCCCGCACCGCGCTGCCGGTCCAGTAAGCGTCAGAGCTCCATCCCCGGCAGCTCATCAGATGCAGAATCCTGAACTCTTCACGCTTCATGTTGATTACGGCGCGGGCGTGCTTGTTCCGCTTCATGCTTCACGCCCTCCGCGCGTTCGAGAAGCGTTTGATAAATCTCTTCAACCTGGAGCACGCGGCGAGTGTGGCTGAACTCCGCCTCGACGTGCCGTCGCCCTGCTCGCCCCATTTGGCGAGTACTCTCAGGATTCTCGAGGAGCCTCCGGAGCAACCGTGACAGTTGGTCAGAGTCTTCCTCATCGAGGAGATACCCGGTCTCTCCGTGGATTACTGTTTCAGGAAGCGCTCCGACAGCGCGCGCCACCACTGGAGTCCCGACGGCCATCGCCTCGAGCGCGGCCCGGCACGATTCATCAGAGCCAGCCCCCATGAGGGTGAAGACGTTGAGCGCCGCGAGGAGCTGGGGAAGATCATCGTCTCGATAGCCCGTGAAGAGCACGTGGCTCGTGAGCCCGAGCTGAGAGACCAGCGCCTCAAGGGACGGTCTGGCCTCGCCCTTTCCCACTAACAGGAGTCGGGCCTGAGGGATCGACTGGATCAGGCGTTGAAAGGCCCTGAGGAGAAGCTCGTGGCCTCGATTGGGCGCCAGACGCGCGACTGAACCGATCAGCGGCGTGTCCCCGAGGTGAAACTCGCGTCTAATCGGCGCCCCGTCAGCGGTTAGCGAGAAACGGTCGAGATCAACAATCCCTCCAATCAGCCAGAGCTTGTTCGGTTGGATCCCCGCGTCGATGCAGCGCGCATGGATCTCGCGGCTGACCGCAAGACACCCATCGGTCCGTTGATAGAGCATGCGGCCGAGGAGGCCTCGACGTACCGCTCGGCGGTTGTGAAAACTTCTGAGGAGCACACGTGTCGCACCCGGCCCTTTCCTGACAAAGCTGCCGAGCCAGTGGTCATGGGAGTGATGGCAGTGAATCACCGAGATCGCGTGCTCCTCACAAAACGCTCTGAGGCGCCTGAGATCCCGAAAGAGGCGCAGCGGTCGAGGCGTGACCTCCAGCGACACCGCATCGACCAGGTTGAGCCCGGCTGCCAGAGCTTTCTGCTCGAAGCGATCTCCTCGAATACACCCCAGCCAGACCCTGTGGCCCCGCTCTTCGAACCCGCGGGCGAGCTGAATAATCGGGTCCGCGCTTCCGGTCCACCACCGGTTCGCAGCTAGGTGCAAAATGTTCAGCGGCGTCATAGCGTCACCGCTGGAGCAGTGATCGGTACACCACCTCAAGCCGATCCATCGCCGCATCACGCGAATAGTGGCGGCTCACGAGATCGCGGGCGCGTTCAGCGCGTTCCCGGGCGGCATCCGGATTGCCCAGCGATGCTTCGAGAGCGGACGCAAGCGCGTGCGGGTCTCTCGGCTTGACAAGAAGCCCGGTCTTCCCATCCTCTACGACTTCAGGGATTCCTCCCGTGGCAGTGGCGACGACCGGCACCTTCATCGCCATCGCCTGCACGAGCGACTGCGGGACCCCTTCTGTACGTGTCGAGGCTAGGACAAAAACATCCATGGCCGAAAGCAGCGCCGCCACGTCTTCACGAAACCCGGTGAAGATCACTGCATCCTTGAGCTCCCTCTCGCGCGCCACCGCCTCCACCATCGGGCGTCTGCCGCCGTCGCCCACGAACAGGAGCTTCGCCTGAGGGAAGCGGAATCTGACAAGGGCAAACGCGTCGAGCAGATCCAGGTGGCCTTTGGAGCCCCGAAACATCGCCACAGACCCGAGCACCGGCCACGCAAGCTGAAATTCTTCGCGCACCCGATCAGGCAAGACACCGGGGCGAAACCGGTCAAAGTCCACACCGGCAGGGAGCGAAACGATCTTTCCTGGGCGGACCCCGGCTCGGACCAGCAGGCGACGCACGGCCTGACCACTTGTTAGGATCCGGTCTGCCAGAAGTGAGTACACAGGATTCCAGCCATTGCGAACAGGAACACTGACGTGACGACTTCGCACGACGGGCCTTCCGGTGAGTCGCGCTGCCATCCCACCGAGCCAGCTATCAATGGAGCTGTGCGTGTGGACGAGATGAATCGCTTCCCGTCGAATGAGCCCGACAAGAGCGACGAGCGCTGACACGTCGTAAGGGGCGCGCATCCGAAGAGGAATGGTGGCCACGCCATACGCGCGCGCGTGGCGCGCCATCCCACTCCTCGGCTGACAG
>DATEAO010000189.1:0-6685 GCA_035288345.1 Candidatus Methylomirabilota bacterium
CCCGGGAACGGGTCAGCCCATCGGCCCCCAGGACCTGGCCCCGCTCTTTCCGATGGAGCTGATCAAGCAGGAGGTGAGCCAGGAGCGGTGGATCGAGATCCCCGAAGAGGTCCGCGAGGTCTACCGCCTCTGGAGGCCCACTCCCCTCTACCGGGCCGTTGGCCTCGAGCGCGCGCTAGACACACCAGCGCGCATCTACTACAAGTGGGAAGGGGTCAGCCCGGCAGGCAGTCACAAGCCGAATACCGCGGTGGCTCAAGCCTATTACAACAAAAAGGAGGGCGTGAAGCGCCTGGCCACCGAGACCGGAGCCGGGCAGTGGGGGAGCGCGCTCGCCTTTGCCGCACAGTGCTTCGACCTCGAGTGCAAGGTGTACATGGTGCGCGTCTCCTACGACCAGAAACCGTACCGCAGGGTGATGATGGAAGCGTGGGGCGCGAAGGTCGTCCCGAGCCCGAGCATGGACACGAACGCCGGGCGCCAGATCCTCTCGAAGGACCCGGAGTCTTCGGGAAGCCTCGGCATCGCCATTTCAGAAGCGGTGGAGGACGCTGCCACTCGGGACGACACGAAGTACTCCCTCGGATCAGTTCTAAACCACGTCCTCACGCACCAGACAGTGATCGGCCTTGAAGCGAAGAAGCAGATGGCCATGGCCGGGGACGAGCCCGACATCCTGGTCGGGTGCATCGGCGGAGGCTCCAACTTCTCGGGGTTCGCCTTCCCCTTCCTTCAGGAGAAGCTCAAGGGCAAAGCGAAGAAGCTTCGCGTCGTCGCTGTCGAGCCCCTGGCGGCGCCAAGCCTGACCAAAGGGCTGTATACCTACGACTTCGGCGACACCGCGCAAACCACCCCCCTCATCAAGATGTACACGCTCGGGCACAGCTTCATCCCGGCCCCGATTCACGCGGGGGGACTGAGATATCACGGCATGGCCCCGCTGGTGTGCGCGCTCTACGACCAGAAGATCATCGAGGCCGTGGCCGTGCATCAGCTCCCGACGTTCGAGGCGGCGTTGACATTTGCGAAGGCCGAAGGCTTCCTGCCAGCGCCGGAAGCCGCGCACGCGATCCGCGTGGTGATCGACGAAGCGCTCAAGTGCAAGAAAGCGGGACAGCGCAAGACCATCGTCTTCAACTTCAGCGGCCATGGCTACTTCGATCTGGGAGCGTACGAGCGCTACCTGGCCGGCAAGCTCGAGGATTATGAGTACCCCGCAGACAGGGTGCGTGAGGCGCTCGCCGGAGTTCCCAGAGTGGCCGTCTAACGGACACACGATGCCTCATCACGATTCACCGAATGCGCCAGTGCGCTATGAAATCAAAGAGGGCGTGGGGTGGATCACCCTGAATCGCCCGGCGTCGATGAACGCGCTCGACTCCGGGGTGGTGTTCGAGCTTGCGCAACAGGTCGAGGCCGCGGCCGCTGACCCGAACGTTATCGCCGTCATCGTTCGCGGAGCGGGACGCGCGTTCTGCTCGGGGATCGACCGGACCGCGCTGGCTGAAGGGACGATCACCGAACCGTTCTATCGAGCCTGGAGCCGCGCGCTCAATGGCCTCGAGGACATGCCGAAGGTCTCCGTCGCCGTGCTGCACGGCTACTCGATTGGCGGAGGACTGCAAATCGCGCTGGCTTGTGATCTCAGGGTTGCCACAGATGACGCCGTGATTGAGTTGGGCGCGACGCGCCACGGATTGATCCCCGACGGGGCGGTGCTGAGGATCGCGCGCGTCATTGGCATGGGCCGCGCGAAGGCGCTGGCGCTGCTGAACGAGCGCGTCACGCCAGAAGAGGCTCGCGCGATCGGTCTGGTCAACTACCTTTGCCGCGCCTCAGAGCTCGATGGGCTGCTCGAGATGCTGGTCGAGAAGGTTCGCGGGGCGTCGCCGACAGCAACGGCTCAAACCAAGAAGCTCATCAACGCGTCATTCCACAACGATCCCCGCTCAGTCGTTGATGAGCTGGTCGCCTCGCAGAACATCTGCATGGCTTCGTGGGAGACCGCGGAAGCCAACCGAGCGTGGAAAGAGAAGCGCGAAGCCCGATTCCATAGGACGTGAAGAGTGAAGAGTGAAGCGTGAAGTGCTGGAAGAGTTCTTAGGACCCACGCGTCACGTTCTAACGATTGCTGAAGACTGAAAAGCTAGCGCCGCGTCGATGTGCGTCGCATCCCTTCGTTCAGTGTTCCGGGGACAGGGGCTAGGGGTCAGGGGTCCGCAAAGGCTGATCCAGCAAGCCCCGGACCCCTGGCCCCGGACCCCGAATTGGCTAGCTGACAGCTCATGTCTACACATGGCCGAAAATTCCCAGTCAGGAGACGAAAACTTTCCCCCCCGGCGCGTTGAGCTGTTCAAGAAGGGCTTTGTTTTCTAATAATTTTACGCTGCTTTATTTTGGTACTCGCTTTGCACGGATTGTCCGTTGACACCGGACGTTTCGTATGCGACGGAATCAGCACTCAGGAGTGTTCCGAGAGATGAAATCAAGCCCCAAGAATGGGCGAGGCGCGGCGCGCGCCACGATCTTGGTGGTGGAAGACGATCCCACGTTGCGAGAGCTGCTCAAAGAGGAGCTGACCCAGCTCGGCTATCAGGTCGTGTCCGCGAACTCCGCCGAGCAAGCCCTGGACCTGCTCGCCACGACAGAACCCCAGCTCATTCTTTCGGATGTTCACATGGGTGGTCTCAGCGGCGTTGAGTTGTGCGCTCAGTTGAAGAGCCACCCGACATTTCAATTGACGCCTTTCATCTTGCTGACGGGGGTCTCCGATCTTGACTCTCGCCTGGCCGGACTCTCGGCTGGGGCCGATGACTTCTTCGCCAAACCGTTCGACCTTCGGGAACTCCGCACCCGGGTGACCGCGCTCCTGAAGACCAAATCGGTCTTGGACCATCTCGAGCGCTCCGAGAGCATCATCACCTCGCTTGGATTAACGATCGAGAAGCGAGACCCCTACACCGCCGGACATTGCGAGCGGCTCTCGCGGTACGCCTCAGCAGTGGGGCAAGCCTTAGGGGTGGATGACGAAACGCTGAAAGCGCTCCGGCTGGGTGGCTTTCTCCATGACCTCGGCAAGATCGCAGTCCCCGATAAGATCCTCCTCAAGCCGGGCCCACTCGATTCGATCGAGCGGGCCGTGATTGAGACCCATCCGAAAGCCGGAGTTGATCTGATCGGAACGATGAGAACGATGGAGCGCGTGCGTCCGATCATCCTCTACCATCACGAGCGCATCGACGGGTCAGGCTATCCCGAGGGGCTCAAAGGCGCGGAGATTCCGCTCGAAGCGCGGATCATGGCCGTTGTCGATGTGTACGACGCGCTCCGAACAAAGCGGTCGTACAAAGACGCGCTCAGTCACGAGCAGGCCGTTGAGATTCTCCGTCGAGAAACCGACGCCGGCTGCTGGGACCCCCGAGTGAGCGACACGTTTCTCAGAGTCCTAGACGACCTCGACTCGTAACCCGTCCTCGCCTCGCGCTCCGGGACCGCAGCTCAAAGGTCCCGCCACCTACATAAAATCGCTTCGCACTCGCAACACCGAGCCAGTCCTCGGTCGTCCGGCGCGGCGTAGTGAGAGGGCGCCCGGTTTTCCCAACGGTTGTCACTTGCTGCCAAGCTGGCAACGTTCTCGTGTCAGGTTGGTCTTGCCCCGCGCGCGGGCAACTGTTGCTTGCTTGAAAAAGTCTTTGGCGGCGCGCTGGTTTCCTCTCGAGCGGTCTGGCATCCCCTCTGCAACGACCCCGTAACGATAAAGATTTCGCTGGTTGATTTTTGTCACCAGCCACCAACTGGGGCTCTCCTTGAAGACGGCAACGCGCGAGAAAGAACAAGACGTGGTAGACGCTCAAACCGTGCTGATCGTGGACGACGAGTCTGATCTTCGCGTCGCCCTATCGGAATATCTCCGCTCCAAAGGACTCAAGGTGCTGGAGACCGGTGACGGCCTTGACGCTCTCGTCCAGGTAAAACGGACGCGACCAAGCGCGATCGTGCTGGATCTCATGCTGCCTCGCCTGGGAGGCATAGAGGCATTGAAGCGGGTCCGAGCCATTGACCCGGGGATCGCGATCCACGTCATCACGGGAGTTGACGACCCAGAGCTTTGGCGCCAAGCGCGGTTGGGCGGGGCGACGACCGTGTTCAGGAAGCCATTCGACTTTGATGAGCTCCTGGCCGCGGTGAACGGCTCTCGGCTGGAAGACAACGCACCCCCAGCAGAGGCCAAGCGAGCACCGGGAGCTTCCCCGCGCAGCCCCGTTACAAGCTCAAAGGGTCAGATCCTCGTGGTGGATGACGAAGAGGAGGTCTGCAGTCTTCTGGCGGAATATCTCCCCAAACAGGGGTACGTCGTCAGGGTCGCGCTGAATGGAGCCACGGCGGTGCGCGAGGTGGTCAACCAGGCCCCTGACGTGGTGCTCCTTGACCTCAACATGCCGGTGCTCGGCGGCATCGAGGCCCTGGCAACGATCCGGGCGCTCGCGCCGCGCACCAAGGTCATAATGTTGAGCGGTCAGTCCGATCTCGACCGCGCAAAGGAGTCGATCGCCGCTGGCGCGTTCGACTACATCACTAAACCGTTCGGGCTGGTGTATCTCACGCAGACCATCGAGACAGCGCTCCTGGCAGACGAGTTGGCGAATTGACCAGTGCCGTGCCGATAACTTTCGGGGTCCGGGATCCGGGGTTCGGGCTCGTTGACTGTGGTGAATCTTTTGCGAACCCCGGACCCCGAACCCCGAACCCCGAAGTTGGGCTGCTCGCTTCTCGCCACGGCACGAGTGGTGTCAAGACCAAAGTCTGAGGGAAACGTGCAGAGGCTGGGCGAACAAGCAGACCAGTGCCGTGTGCCCGGGACGAGTGTCGAAGATGACCGTGGCCCCCAGGTGAATCACGAGACACGGCCCCTCATACCGTTCCAAACATTCGAGGTCGGGGACTTCGAAGTCGTCGAGCGGCTGATCATCGACAATGCCGGAACCATCGAACACGGCCTCGTCATTGTCGATACGCACCTCCTCCTGGGCGCGACCCTGGTCAACCTCGTCGGGGTGGATTCAAACGGCGCGCTCACCCTGATCGTCCTGGGAACCAGCGCTGATGACGCGATCATGCAGAGAGCGGCGGAGGCTCACGCGTGGTGTCTGAAACACCCGGACGTGATCAGCCGACTCTATCGAGACGCTCGTACACCCGTGGAATGGTCGCCGCGGGTCTTCTTGGTCGCCGAGCAGTTGCCGGAGTCTTTCCTCCAGAAAGTCAAACAGCTTCCCATCGCGGAGGTCGACTGTGTGAGATTTCTCCCTCTGCAGGGGGGCGGCGCCTCTGGCGTGTATTTCGAGACTCTCGAGCAGTGGCGCAGCGCGCCGCCGCGCAGGACGCGTGTCGAACGTCCGGGAGGAATATCGGGACTGTCAGAGACGCTGATCGACCCGGCGCGATCGAGTCAGCCCTCCACGCGGTTGGCCACGCCGCAGTCTTCGCAAACCACCGAGCGCGCGAGTGAGACCGCGTCGCGATCGGGGCCGGAGCAGCCACAGGCCCATCCGGCACTGCGCGACGAGCGCGACACCGATGCAGCGCCGCGACCCGAAGAGCCACCCTCCTCCGATCCCATCGTCGTGGTGTCAGCGCCCGTTTCTAATCAGGAGCCAGACGAGGACAAGACAGCGGCGAGACGTTATTTGTTCGCCAAGACGATCAAGCCCTTCGGCGCTGACACACGGTCCGACGCGCAAAGAGCAACGCGTGTGCCTCCACCCTCAACGTATCTCTATGCCCAGACCATCACATTGTCTCCTTCAGAAGCGCCGCCGACTCCACAAGCAATGCCTCCCCGTGCGCCCGCGGCTCCTGAAAGCGGCCTTCGCGCTCAGCCGCAATCGTTGGCGGTAGCGGTCGCGCTATCGAATTCAGAAGAGCTGGCCGAGACGCCGAGCGAAACGCGCCCCACCGCGACACTGACAGAGGTTTTCGCGTATCCCGACAAGGCGGAGGCGCAATCGCAGGAGTTGACCCAGACGTTCACTCAGAGTGAGGACAGCGACCGGAGAGAAGTGTTAACGGACGCTGCCGACGCGCCCACTTTCTCGACAATTCTTCTGGGCCTCGAGGGATTCAGGGAAGGGTGGCAGGACGCGCTGGCTCAGCAGTTCGACGACGCCCCATCCATCGCCGCGCGCGCCGTCCCTTCTCAAGCGTCCCTGGGCCCACCCGCTCAGGGCGAAGCCGCCGCGCAACCAGACGACGAGAGCTCTCCTGGGTCTCGCGAGCGCTGGAAGAAGTTACTTCACGAGGTCGGTGGTCTCCATCTTCCCGAAGGGACAGAGCTCAACCCTGCTTGGAAAAGTTTCCTCAACGAGCTTGAGGCCAAGAACCTCGAGCGTCAAAGGCACTTGATGAGTCTCCGGCGGGAGGAAAAGACAATGACACCTGATCGCGGTCGCGCTCAATCCACCTCCAGCGCCTCACGACCCCTTCCAACCAAGCCTGCAACGGCGAAAGGCTTATTGAGCAACGCAGTGATCGCTTCCAAGGCGTGATCGTCGCTGACTTGGCCCGGCGGGCTCCAGCCGGCCCCTCAAGGAAGGCGATGAAAATCTCGATTAGGAGCGCGCCTGTTTCATCAGCCTGTTACTCCAGAAACGCGTTGCACTCATAACACCAGAGCCAGTCATAGCCG